>JBDLIK010000478.1:0-3545 GCA_039714895.1 Myxococcota bacterium
ACACGAAAGAAGCGTACCCCGCTTCACGAGGAGGAGACATGGAGATCCATTGGCGGAACCCGAACGGACTCGACGATGAGGAACGCGCTGCCGCCGAGCAACGGCTGCAGGAGCTCGCGGGCGGTCACTCCGACCTGATCGACCTCTGGATCGACGTCGCCAGGACGCCCCACCACCGAAAGGGGGCGGAGGAGGTGACGATCCGCTGCCAGGCCCGGGGCACCGAGCTGATCGCTCACGGGCGCCACGCGGAGACACCGCTCGCTCTGCGTGAGGCGCTTCAGACCTTCCAACGCGAGGTGAAGCGCCTCCGCGAGCGCCGCCGTGACCGACGGGCCGAGCGGCTCGCCGAGCCCCCGGCGCGCGGGGTGGTGGACGCGGTGTTCCGCGACGAGGGCCACGGCTTCGTGCTGACGGATTCAGGCGATCGCGTCTACTTCCACCGCAATTCCGTCTCCGCGGGCCTCGACTTCGAGACCCTCACCGAGGGTCAGTCGGTGGCGCTCGGCTTCGAGGCTGGCGAGAAGGGCCTCCAGGCGACCTTCGTGGCGCCTGCGGCGCCGGAGCGCTGACGGGCGGCCGCAGGGCCATTGGTCGTAGGATCCAGCCCCGATAGAATGCGCGGGTAAGTGGCTGTCCCCTGCCCGCGATGCCGACGCGAGTACGACGTCACGCTGTTCGAGTTCGGGCGCACGCTCTGGTGCACCTGCGGCAGTCGCGTCGGTCTGGCGCCGCGCGAGCGTCGGCACACGCGGTCGGAGCGGCGCTTCATCGCGGATGCCATGCTGGGCCGGCTGGCTCGCTGGCTGCGCCTCCTGGGCTTCGACTGCGCCTGGGAGCCCGACATCTCAGACCAGGTGCTGGTCCGCCGCGCCATTGCCGAGGGGCGCATCGTGCTGTCGCGCGACCGGGCCCTCCCCGAGGAGTGGCGCATCTCGGGCATCCACCAGGTCGACGCCAAGAAGGTCCGGGATCAGCTCTCCGAGGTGGTGAGCGCCTTCGACCTGGCTCCGGAGATCCGGCTTCTGTCGCGCTGCAGCCACTGCAATGCGCCGCTCGCGCCCGCCGCGTTCCGGGACGTCGTCGAGCGCGTCCCTCAGCGAGTCCTCGAGCGCCACGACGTCTTCTCGACCTGTCCGGCGTGCAGTCGTGTCTACTGGGAGGGCACCCACACGGCCCGGATCAAGCGCTTCGTCGACGAGCTGGTAGCGCGGCTCGAGGCCGCTACGCCTGGGCCGCCTTCTTGAGCTCCTCGAAGTCGAGGGCCAGCGCCTCGACCAGGACGTGGAGATCGGGCAGCGCATCCCAGTCGGCGTTCAGGCCCCAGAAAAGCCCGCCGTGGTAGCTGAAGAGGGCGATGCCCAGGGCCTGGTTCTTGTAGAGGGGCACCAGGGGATAGGCTTCCCGCAGCGGGCAGCCCAGCAGGTAGGCCTCGATCTGCGGCCCCGGCACGTTGGTGACGACCACGTTGAAGGGTCGCGAGATCGCCGTGAGCCGAGCGAACTGGGTGAAGAGCCGCGTAAGGCCCCACTCGCTGATCTCTTCCATCATCTCCATCCCGCCTACCTGCCGCGACGCCTTGACCTCCCCCATGGCCTCGACGACCCGTGCCAAGCGCTGGCCCGGGTCGGGCTCGCCCAGTGGTAGCGGGGCCGCCACCGTCGCCACGCGGTTGCCGAGCCGTCCCGACTCGTCCTCGGTGCGGATATTCACCGGCACCATCGCTCGGAAGTCGAGGTCGGAGACGTCCTCGCCGCGTTGGATCAGGAAGCTGCGCAGGGCACCGGCGACGTTGGCGAGGACGAGGTCGTTCACAGTGGCCCCGAGCCGGTTCTTCACCTCCTTGACGTCGTCGAGGTCGTAGCGGAGCCAGTCGAAGCGGCGGTGCGGGCCGATCTCGATGTTGAAGGGCGTGGGCGACACCCGGTGCAGGGCCACGGCCAGGGTCTCGCCGAGCCCGGCCAGGCCCTCGTGCACGGCCGAGACGGCGCGCAGGGGATGCGCCACCGCGTCCGCCGCTGCGCCCAGGGCCGAGAGGCCCAGGTCCGCGCGCCGGCGCAGCTCACCGGCCGCCATGCCCAGGGCGCCCGGCGCCCGGCGGGGCTTCCAGGGCTTCGGCTCGGAGACGCTCGCGTCGGGGCGGGTCTGCATCGAGGCCGTCATCAGGTCGGAGGTCCCCACGCCGTCGACCATGCAGTGGTGGGTCTTCGTGATGACGGCGAAGCGGCCGTGCGCCAGGCCTTCCACCACCCAGAGCTCCCAGAGGGGCTTGCTGCGGTCGAGCGGCAGCGACATCACGTGGCCCGCCAGGCGTTTCAGCAGCCGTTCGTCGCCTGGGTGCGGAAGGCTCAGGTGGCGCACGTGGTAGTGAAGGTTGAAGTACGCGTCGTCCACCCAGACGGGGTCTCGGGTGACCGGCAGCCAGGCGAGCCGCTGCCGGTAACGTGGCGCCAGAACCGACTCGACGTACTTCGTGAAGCGCTCGATGTCGAAGCCGCCCTCCGGCCGGGTCAGGGGCCCCGGCTCGAAGATCCCGACGGCGCCCATGTGCATGGGGCAGTTCTCATCCTCGATCTCGAGGAACGCGGCGTCGAGGGCCGTGAGCCGTTCGTAGTGGGAGGCAGCCATCACGGGAGTGTGTGCATCTCCAGGGCGCGGCGTCAAGTGGCCGTATCGCGCAGGAGTCGTGAGCTGAGCCGGCGCGCTCCGTCTCGCCGCGAAGCCCATATCATCCGAGCGGGGGTATACTGCCTGGGCCCAAACGGGAGGAGAGCCCATGAGTCGACCCGAGACCACCTTCACGGCGATGCGGGACGCGACCCGCGACGACTATCAGGTCATCGGCCGGCACGCCGGCAGGTTCATCCAGGGGCTCCCCGGCCGCATCCTGACGCATCTGGAGCTGCTGGCGGGCGATACCGGCGGCTATGCGGTGGACCGCCTGACCCACAGCCTGCAGTCCGCCACTCGCGCTCAGCGTGATGGTCGCGAGGACGAATACGTGGTCTGCGCGCTGATCCATGACATCGGCGACACCCTGGCTTCCGTGAACCACGCCGATCTGGCCGCCACCATCCTGGAGCCCTTCGTGAGTGAGCGGAACCACTGGATCGTGAAGCACCACGCGATCTTCCAGGGCTACTACTTCTTCCACCACCTCGGACTCGACCGGAAGATGCGCGACCGCTTTCGCGACCACCCGCACTGGAAGGACTGCGCGGAGTTCTGCGAGAAGTACGATCAGAGCTGCTTCGATCCGGAGTACGACACGCTACCTCTCGAGGCTTTCGAGCCCCTCCTGCGGGAGGTGTTCCGGCAGCCTCGAAAGTCGATCTACCTCTCCGATTCCGGTCTCTTCGGAGCTTCCTGACCCACGGCTACCTCTGAGCGCCGTGCCCGGCCAGCCGAACCGGGAGCCGGCGTGCGCCCCAGTCGCCCGCAGGCCCCTCGAAGACTCCGGCGCAGCGGGTGCCGCAGGCGAGACAGCGGCCCTCGTCGTCGAGGTTCCAGTCCGAGAGGACGTACCCGTCGCGTCCGACGAGAAT
>JBDLIK010000479.1:0-3542 GCA_039714895.1 Myxococcota bacterium
GCCGACTCGAGCGAGGCGGCGACCTCGGTGCTCCGCTCGCGCGCCTCCACCAGCCTCGCCGCGGCTTCGCCCGACTGCGCCTCGCCGTCCGCCAACGACGGGCTCGCCAGCGCGAGCAGCGCCGCGTTCAGAAGAGCGGTGAGAAGGGCAGCTGCAGGGGTGACCTTCACTGCCCCGCGGTCCGTGGAAGCTCTGCCCCGCGCGCCACGGACGCGATCTCGCGGCCCTCGGAATCGCGCGCGATCACGCGTTCCCCGCGCTCCGCGAGGTTGACGAAGTGGCTCCTGCCGCCCGGCTCGGTGATCTCGAAGTCGATCGATCCGTCCTCGCGCAGCGTCGAGACCGACACCACCCCGTTGGTCGCTTCGACGCGGTGCGTCTCTCCGGTGCGGGCCACGCGCGGCTTGTCCGAGACCGGGTTGGTGCCCGTGTGGAACTCGATCGAGTTCACAACGATCAGGTCGATCAGCCCGGCGATGGGATAGACGGGAATGACGTAGAGGGCCAGGAAGACGCCCTCGCGCGCCCACCTCTCCTCGACGACGGGCTCTAAGGCCCCGGGTCACGCTAACGCCCCTCGAAGCGGGGCTCGCGCTTCTCGAGCAGGGCACGGATGCCCTCCCGGGCATCCTCGGTGGCGAGGGTGGCGCTCTGGGCGAAGGCCTCGTGCCAGGCGGCCGTGCGCGGGTCCCAGCCCGCTCCCGCGTAGAGCGAGCGCTTGAGGAGTCGGACGGCCAACGGGGCTGCAGTCGCGATGGCCTCGGCCTTGCGTCGGGCTTCGCTCAGCACCTCCTCCGGCGCCACCGCCCGGTTCACGAGTCCGATCTCCTCGGCCTCGGCCCCGGTCACGATCCGGCCGCTGAACAGGAGATCGGCGGCGGTGGGCACGCCCACGATGCGCGGCAGCAGATAGCTCACCGCCATGCCCGAGTGGAAGCCGAGCCGAGCGAAGTTGGCGCCGTAGCGGGCCTCGCGGTTGGCGATGCGGAGGTCGCAGACCAGCGCGAGCCCGAGCCCACCACCGATGGCGTGGCCGTTCATGGCCGCGAGGGTCGGAACCTCCAGGTCGAAGACCGAGAGGAAGGGCTCGTAGACCGCGAAGGAGCGCTCGGCGGCGAGCCCAGCCTTCGAAGCGTCGGCGTCCGCGGGCGAGCTCGAGCGGAAGTCCGCTCCGGCGCAGAAGCTCCGGCCGCTGCCCGTCACGATCACCGCCCGTACGCTCGCGTCGTCAGCGACCGTCCGGACCTGCTCCCGGAAGCGGGCGAGCACGTCCGGGGTCATGCTGTTGCGGTTCTCGGGGCGGTCGAGGGTGAGGGTCGCGATCCCCTCGGCAACCTCCAGCCGGACCGGGTCGGACGTCATGGGGAGCTCCTTGGGCGAGGATCCGGAGCAAGGGATAGCATGCAGGCCCACCGGAGGAATCCAGCGATGCACCGAGTCACCCGCGCCCTGGCCATCCCCCTCGCCGCGACCCTGCTCGCGGCGCCCGTCCTCGCGGACGAGACCTGCCAGTCGCCCTACCTGCCCAAGGTCACCGGACAGGAGGACTATGTCTACGTCTGGACCCTGGGCATCGAGGGCGTGGGCGACGGGTCGGACAAGCTCGTGACGGTGGGTGTCAACCCAGACAAGCCCCACTACGGCGAGGTCGTCTCCTCGGTCTCGGTGGGTGGGCGCCACGAGGCCCACCACGGCGGCTACAGCGACGACCGCCGCTTCCTGTGGCTGGGCGGACTCGACGACAGCAAGATCTACGTCTTCGACGTGTACAGCGATCCCGCCCGCCCCGAGCTCGCCAAGCGCATCGACGACTTCCCGGAGAAGACCGGCGGTGTGGTGGGCCCGCACACCTTCTACGCCCTGCCCGGTCGCGTACTGATCTCGGGACTGTCGAACTCGAAGGACTGGGGCGGGCGCACGGCGCTCACCGAATACAGCAACGACGGCGAGTTCATCCGCACCGTCTGGCTGCCCGAGGACGCCGTCTACGGATACGACGTGCGGGTGAACGCAGATCTCAACCGCATGCTCACCTCGTCTTTCACGGGACACAAGAACTACATGCGCCCCATCGGTGAGCTCCTCGAGGATGCCGAGGCCATGAAGCAGTTCGGCAACACCGTGGTGGTCTGGGACTACCACGCCCGCAAGCCGCTGCAGACCCTGGAAGTCCCCGGCGCGCCCCTCGAGATCCGTTGGGCGCTTCAGCCGCGTCACTACTACGCGTTCACCACCACGCTCCTCGGCGGAAAGCTCTGGGGCGTCTTCCGCAAGGACGACGGCAGCTTCGAGGCCGAGGAGCTCGCCACCATCGGAGAGCCCGGCAACTCCCCGCTGCCGGTGGACATCAGCCTCTCCGCCGACGACCGCTTCCTCTTCGTGGACTCCTTCGCGGACGGCATGGTGCGCATCTACGACGTCTCGGACCCCCACAACCCGAAGAAGATCCACGAGCGCAAGCTCGGCACCCACGTGAACATGGTCTCCCAGTCCTGGGACGGCGAGCGCGTCTACTTCACCTCATCCGTGCTCTCCCAGTGGGACAGCATCGGCGAGGACCGGGACCAGTTCCTCAAGGCGTTCACCTGGGACGGCAAGACCCTCACGCCCACCTTCGAGCTCGACTTCGTCGAGGCGAAGCTGGGACGGCCCCACATCATGCGCTTCGGGGCCGATGCCTTCGGCAAAGGCAAAGTTGCCCAAAGAAAATCGAGCACTTACGCCGCTGAGACACGATAGCGCTGCGCGCGTGTGTGCCACAACTCTGGGCACAGTTGCGCGCAAGTTGGGGGTGAATGCCCCTCGTATCCTGGCGCTCGCGCTACGTCTTCGAAGGCGGCTGTGGGCGTGCTTGTATGCATCTGATCCGGCTCTAGCTCCTCAGCTCGATGATCCTTGGTCGTCGCCCTCTTCGCCTGTCGGGGTGAAATGAGAGGCGCACCTGGCAAGATCGCATGGTCCGGCGAGATCGTGTCTGTACAGCCGCGATTCCGCTTGATGCGCTCCTTCGATCAGCGCCATCACACCTATCTCGGATACGCGCTTCTCGTTCGAGGCGAGATCGGTGAGGAGGCGCGCGAAGCCTGGCTCGGAGTCGGTCGGGCTGCCCAGGAGAAGCACGAGTTCCAGGTAGGGATGAAGGCCTCCGGTCGGGCGGTGCCGGTGGTCGATTCTCGAATGGAGCCCGTGGAGTTCTACAAGGTCACGGGTGTCAAGGTGATCCCGGGGCCGGCCCAGGATGTGGCGCCTCCACCCTGGCACGGTGTCGCCCCCGAGATTGCGGTCTACCGCAAGCGAGGTCACCGACGCCTGGCCAGCCAGACGTATGCTTCTCGCTGCGTCAGCTGCATCTGGGGGGCCCGCATGCCCGTCGAGATGATCATCGACCACTGGAACCCGGATCGAAAGAAGTACCGCTTCGAAACCTTCTGCTACGGACCGAAGTCGTGCAATCTCTACCGGGCGGGTCCTCGACGCAAGGTGCCCGGTCGGCGTGGAAAGGTGTGGGAGGAAGCCGACTGGGTCGACGAGGAGGAGACGGC
>JBDLIK010000480.1:0-3539 GCA_039714895.1 Myxococcota bacterium
CGGGTCGGCGAGAGGCTGGACCTGCCGTGTTGATGCTGCGCCCGGTGGCGGCGGACGACCTGGACGCGCTGGTCACGCTGGCACGGGAGCTCGACTCGGTAAACCTCCCCGCGGACGCGGATTTTCTGCGCCGCCGGATCGAACGCTCCCTGAAATCCTTCCGCGGCAAGCTCGAGGATCGGCGAGAGGGTGTATACGTCTTCGTCCTGGAAGATCTGGCCACGGCGCGCTGTATCGGCACCTCGATGATCCTCGCCAAGACCGGCACGCCCGAGGCACCCTACTATTGGCTGGAGGTATCCACCGAGGAGAGGCGAAGCAACGAGCTCGACCGCCGCTTCCTGCACACGAAGCTGCGCCTGCGCTCCACCGACGACGGGCCCACCGAGGTGGGCGGCCTGATCCTCGATCCTGCCTACCGCCGCCATCCCTCCCGCTGCGGCAAGGCGCTCTCGGTGGTGCGCTTCGCCTACATCTCCATGCACCCCCGTCTCTTCGAGCGCTACGTGATCGCCGAGATGCTCTCGCGCTTCGAGGCGCCCGGAACGAACCTGATGTGGGATGCCTTCGGTGCCCGCTTCACAGGCCTCTCCTACCGCGAAGCCGATCGTCTCTCGGCGCGCACCAAGCAGTTCATCGCCGACCTCTTCCCTCGCGACCCGGTCTACGCCACGCTCTTCCCCGGCGAGGTGCAGGAAGTGATCGGGCGACCCAATGACACGGCGAGAGCGGCGGTGCGCATCCTCGAGAAGGTCGGTTTCCACGCCCTGAACCAGGTCGATCCGTTCGACGGCGGCCCCTACTACGGCGCCGCCCGGGATGCCATCACCACGGTGCGCGAGCGGCGCGAGCTCGTGCTGCCGGGGCAGCCCCGAGAGGAGCTCGCCGAGAGCGAACCCCTGGCGCTGCTCTCGGCGGAAGGCCGCTTCGGCTTCCGCGCCACGGTGGTGAGCCTCGATGCCGAAGGCACACCCATCGTGAGCGCACACCTTCGCGAGGCCCTCGGCGTCGGCAGCGGTGACCGCGTGAGCGTGACACCGCTTCCCTGACGATGACGGAGCTCCTCGAAAGCCGCTCGCCCGCCGACGCCACCGATGTGATCGGCTGCTTCGAGGTGGCGAACGAGGCGGCCGTAGAGGCGGCGGTGGCTCGGGCGCGCCGCGCCTTCCGGGGCTGGTCCGCGGCCGGCTTCGATGCGCGGGCGGCCCTGCTGCGGCGCTTCCGGGATCGGGCGCGAAGGACCCAGGACGAGCTGGCCCGCCTCATCGCTCGCGAGGTGGGCAAAGCCGGCTGGGAGGCGCGCCAGGAGGCCGCTCTCGTCTCCGCCAAGGTGGACGTGAGCCTCGACGAGGGGATGCGCTTCGTGGCTCCGCTGGAAGCCGGGCCGGGTGCGCGTGCCACGATCCATCCGCGCGGAGTGCTCGCGGTCTTCGGCCCCTTCAACTTTCCGGCCCATCTGCCCAACGGGCACATCGTCCCGGCGTTGGCACTCGGCAACACCGTCGTCTTCAAGCCGAGCCCGCTGGCGCCTGCGGTGGGCGCGTGGATGGCGCGTTGCTGGCACGAAGCCGGGCTGCCCCAGGGGGTCCTCGAAGTGCTGCAAGGGGGCGCCGCCACCGGGAGCGTGCTGGCGCTGCACTCCGAGGTGGACGGAATCCTGTTCACGGGCTCCTGGGCCGCGGGCCGGGCGCTCCGCGAGGCCACCCTCGACCAGCCCCACAAGATCCTGGCCCTCGAAATGGGCGGCAAGAACGCCATGATCGTATTGGAGGACGCCGACCTCGCGCTGGCGGTCGCCGAGGCCGCGGTCTCCATCGCTGCAACGACCGGACAGCGCTGCTCGGCGCTCTCACGGCTCTTCGTGGCGAGGCCGGTGCTCGAGCCCTTCCTCGAGCGACTCGCCCGGGTGCTCCGTGGGCTGCGAGTAGGGATGCCCCTCGACGAAGGCGTGTTCATGGGTCCGCTGGTCTCCGACGAGGCCGCCCGGCGTGTGGCCCGGGAACGGGCCGACGCCGAGGCCGCCGGCGGAGAGGTACTCCTCGACGTGGACTGCCGGCGGCCGTCCCCGTTCGTGGGGACCCGCCTGGTGCGCTTCGCCTCGCTCGAGCAGACCCACCGCTACCAGCGCGAGGAGCTCTTTGCGCCGGAGGCTGCGGTCTACAGCGTGGACGATCTCGACCAGGCCATTGCCGCGGTCAATGACTCGGACTTCGGCCTGGCCGCCTCGGTGATGACCCTCGATCGCAGCCGCTACGAGCACTGCCAGGGCCGGCTGCGCGTGGGCATTCTCAACTGGAACCGTGGCACCGTCGGCGCCAGCGGGCGGCTCCCTTTCGGCGGTCTCGGAAGGAGCGGAAACGATCGACCGGCTGGCATCCTGGCTGGCGTGTATTGCAGCTTCCCCCAGGCGCACCTGGAGTACGAGGGCCCCCTCGACCCGAAGACGCTCCCGCCCGGAGTCCCCACGCCGTGAGCGCAGCCGTCGCCCCCGTCCGCTCTTCGTTCCGGCGCGCCGTCCTGATGGGAGACCCCGCCCACTTCAGCGTACAGGGCGGCGCCAACCCCCATACCCGCACCTGGCTGGGAACGCGCCGGCGGGTCGATCGCCAGCGGGCCGTCCGCCAATGGAAGAGGCTGCGGGACCGTCTCGTCGATCTCGGCGTGCGGGTGCTCGTCGTACCCCCCGACCCCCACCAGCCGGGTCTCGTCTATCCCGCCAACGCCGGCTGCCTCTTCCCGCTCGACGCCGAGCGGCCCGTCAAGGAGAAGACCTTCCTGCTCGCGAACCTGCTGCCCAGCCGGGCCGGGGAGAGGCCCCACTACCGCAAGGTCCTCGAGGCGGCCGGCTTCCAGACCGTCGAGCTCGACGAGCGCTATCGCTTCGAGGGCGAGGCGGACTTCTTCCCCGTCCGCGACCACTACCTGCTCACCCACGGGCGGCTCGAGCGCCAACGCTTCGTGCCTCGGCTCGGGATTCCGCCCTGGAAGCGCGTCTACGGCTTCCGCACGGACGCTGCCGTGGAGGGGCTGCTCGCACCGCGGGTGGCGCCGCGTCGGGTCTTCCGGCTCGAGCTCCTGAAAGAAACCCACTATCACGGGGACACCGCACTGTGCGCCTTCGGCCCGGCCCGGGAACACCTAATCGTGTGGCCCCGGGCGCTGGCGACCCGCGACTATCTGCGCCTGCGCCACCACCTCGGCCACGATCTGGTGGAGCTCTCCGACGACGACGCCCGGCGTTACGCGGCCAACTCCTTCAGTCTCACCCAGGACGGCCAGTCTTTCCTGGTGATGCCCGAGGGCCTCTCGGACCGCCTGTTGGGGCAGGTGCACGATCGGGGCGTCCTCCCCATCTCCGTCGATGTCTCCGAGTTCCTCAAGAAGGGCGGCGGCAGCGTGAAGTGCATGATCGGGGATCTGGGGCCCATCGTCGGGGGCGATGATCTCGGAGGCGCCGTAGGAACGCGGGGTTAGACCTGCGGTATCCTGCTCGCCTCGACTGGAGGAGCCGATGCCCCACCGCGCCCGGCACGTGCCGC
>JBDLIK010000481.1:0-3537 GCA_039714895.1 Myxococcota bacterium
AAGGAAGTCCGGCAGCTCGTCTACAGCTATCGGGACAACTGGGCTCAGGTCGGCGTCAACGAAGAGCAGGTGGAGCGATTCTTGAGGCGCTACAGCGCCGCTTTTCAAGAAGCGCTCAGGAAGCAGTAAGATGTCGCCTGCCATGACCGGCACCAGGCTGTGCCGATCTTATTCGGCTTCGGAGGCCGGATCATGGACCTGACCTGGGCGGCCCTTCTGGCGATCCTCTGCCTCGCGTCGTGGCTCGCGGCGCGGCACAAGCCGCCCCCCTGTCCGCCTTGGGTTGTCCAATGGGTCCTCTGGCTCGCGATCTTCGCGGGCGTCGTGTTCGTGTGGCTCCTCTTCTGGGAGGTGTCGCCGCTCGTCCGGTGGCTGCTGATCCTCCTCACCGTGTTGTGGATCGTCTGGTGGTTCATCTACCGGTGGCGGTGTCCCGCGGTGAGCTGCACGGTGGCCGTCGAGGCCATCCGCTTCAACCACAATTCAGCGTCCGCCACGACGGACGCCCTGAGCATCCGGAAGGACTACGGCACTCCTGTCGGCGTTCCCGAATGGACGGCGGGAGAGACGCTACCAGAGGAGTCGCCGGCGGCGTATGCCATCCTCGAGACGCAGGGGCAAACGGTCACGGTGCAGGTGAAGTTCAGAATCACGCCCACATCGGTCACGCAGGCCGAGATCCGCGCCGAGGGCGGGGGGGGGCTCGGGACCCTCGACGCGCAAAGCGTCCAGTTTTCGTCCGGCGTTTCCAGCCCCGAGTTCGTGACGTTCAACTTGAACCACCAGCAGATCGGGGCGGCCGGAGTCCGCCGCGAAGACATCGAGTGGCGGTGGAAGTACCGCTGCCCCGGTGAGAGCGGCTGGCGCGACGCCGACGTGACCCGACACCGAATATACATCGTGCTGGAGACCCCGAAGGCTCCGTGGGACCAGACCCCAGGCAGCACAAGCAATCCCTGGACGGATGTGCTCGATTACGCGTGCGCCTGGGCCGACGGTGAGAGCGCGCGGGATACGGCGGCGGGGGCCGTGACCGAGGACGTGAACGGCGCGCTCGCGCTCACGTACGACATGGCCAGCGGGGCCTCCAAGTACACGACGCCCGCCGCCGGCCAATACTTCGAGTGCACGCAGTTCATCGACTACTTGGAGAACGGTACGGGCCTGGGGAACGTCGTGAACTGCACCGACTGCGCCACCATCGTTACCACGTTCGCCAACGTCCTCGGGTGCGATCTGCATGCATCGCGTAGGCAGTCGTATTTCGATCTCACCCCGATCAAAGCCCTCGGACAAGCGGCGTGCGGCTGTCCGAACTGGGGGTGCGGCTTCTCGTACCATGAGGTCGCCTGGAAGGGTGCCGGAGGCGAGTCGGACGAGCTGTTCGACGCGTGCCTGCAGGTGGACGGCGACACTGACCCGTGGAGTCCGCCTCATACGGATCTGCTGCCCGTCAACGTCCCGTTCACCTCGCTGCCCGGTGCCCCGCTGCCGATCCCGACGCCCTTGAGCGCAGCCACCTACCGCGAGCGGCTTTGCACCAACGACGTTGGGGGAATCGGTAGCTGCAACGCCACCTCCCCGTGGGGAGGGTCGAACAATGGAAGAAGGACGGTCATCTAGCGTGAGGCCGATCTCGGAGACCGTGCCACGAGACGCCTGGGCTCGGCGACTGAGCACGGAACGCCGGCCGCTGTCGAGCGAGAGGTAGCCCAATGGCGACGCAGGATCAGGAGTACAGAGAGGCGGTCAAGGAGCGGTACCGGTTCTCCGAGTGGGCGGGCACCGTGCGGGGCGACGCCGCGGTCCGGCGCCAGAACGTCGAACTGCCGGACTTCGTGGTGGGGGGCTGGACGATCGAGCGGGCTGAATCCCTGACGGAGAGGATCGAGGGGGTCGTCGCGGCAACCCGGTACGTCTACGCCCAGGACGAAGCAGCCCGTGGCCGCCGCGTCATGGTGCGCGTGTATGAATACGACTCGCCGTTGGCCAGCCACGAGGGGCTGATCGACGTCGTCATGACGCTCATGGCACCGAGTCTCCCGACGTGTGCTGACCTGGGCATCGAGGCCGGAGACGTCTGTTTCGGCTCGCGCGGCGACCCGCCGACCGGTGCCGTCTTCTCCCGGTACAACGTGCTCGTTCATGTGGAGAGCATAGGGGCCCGTCCGGTTTCCGTGGCGCCCTTCGTCCAGGCCGTCGACGCCATCCTCGACGAAGCCCCGTAGACGCCCCGCCTCGGGCTTTTCATAGCCCATACGTCGGCGCACCTATACAGACGCGATGCGATTCGAAAATGACCGTCCATGTCGGCACGGAGCTGACGGATCGCGGCGCTCCGGAAGCAGTTTCGCCCCACGGTGCGCCAACCCCATCGCTGATTACAGCTCGGTCACAACTGGTCTATTACGCGAAACCGAGAGGCGCCGGAACTCGCGCTTTGTGGCGCTGGCACTGTCGCTGGCCCTGCTCCGGTGCCTGTGTGGCAAGATGAAATGAGAAGGCCAACCTCCGGCGGGGTTACCCTTCAAGAGGTACCCCCAAGCTGTGACCGGGCTCGAAGCCCAAAAGAGGAGGTTGGCCTTATGCAGCAAGCTACCGGATCGACCGTGGAGAAGACAGTTGGGCTCGACCTTGGAGACCGCACCAGCCGGTTCTGCATCGTGGATCAGGACGGAGCGACGCTCGAGGAAGGGCGGATCGCCACCACCGAAGCGTCCCTACGCCGGCGGTTCTCTTCGATGGACCGGGCTCGAGTCGCCTTTGAGGTCGGAGCCCATTCACCTTGGGTGGGCCGCCTCGTGGCCGACTGCGGACATGAAGTGATTGCTGCCAATCCTCGGCAGATCCGCCTGATCTACGAGAACCAGCGCAAGTCGGATCGGGCCGATGCCGAGTACCTGGCGCGGCTGGCGCGACTGGACCCGAAGCTCCTGGCTCCGGTCACCCACCGGGGCGAGCAAGCGCAGGCGGACCTGGCCCTGCTCCGGTCGCGCGACATGCTGGTGCGGGCCCGGGCCGATCTGGTGAATCACGTGCGGGGCTCCGTGAAGGCCGTAGGACAGCGAGTTCCGAAGTGTTCCACCCCCGTCTTCGCGCGCAGAGCCGAGGCTCACGTCCCCGAGCCGCTCGAGGCAGCCCTGAGGCCGGTGCTCTCGACGATCACGCAGCTGAGCGAGCAAATCCATGAGTTGGATCGCCAGGTCGAGGAGATCGCGAGGAAGGACTACCCGGAGACCGAGGTGCTCCGGCAGGTCCCGGGAGTCGGCAGCCTGACGGCCCTGTGCTATGTGCTCACCCTGGAGGACCCGTCGCGCTTCCCGACCAGCCGCGACGTGGGGGCCTACGTGGGACTGGTGCCCAAGAGGCGCAGCTCCGGGGAGCGGGACCCGCAGCTCGGGATCACCCGGGCCGGGGACCGAATGCTCAGAAGGCTCTTGGTCCAGGCCGCTCACTACACGCTCGGTCCCTTCGGTCCCGACACGGACCTCAGACGCTGGGGAGAGAAACTCGCGGCACGCGGGGGCAAGAACGCGA
>JBDLIK010000482.1:0-3530 GCA_039714895.1 Myxococcota bacterium
GTGGAGGGGGTCTCCCCGGGGCCCCGGCCATCCAGCCAGCGGGAGTAGTTCTCGACCCCGTGGCAGAAGCCCATCTGCTCGAGCATCTCCAGGTCGTACAGGGTGCGTTGCTCGAGGCGCTGCGCCTCGAGCAGCTTGTGCTCTCCGCGCAGCTCCTCGAGCCGCTCCAGCAGCTCACCCCGGATGCCGGCGACGGCCCGCCGCAGCACCTCGCTGGTGGCCACGTAGTGGCTCGCCGGATAGATCATGGCCCGCCTCGGACGCGCCGCCACCTTGCCCCGCAGGGGATCGATCTCCGCGATGCCCTCCACCTCGTCCCCGAAGAACTCGATGCGCAGCGCTCGCTCGCTCTCGTACTGGGGGAAGATCTCGACCACGTCCCCGCGCACCCGAAAGGTCCCGCGGTGGAAGTCCACGTCGTTGCGCTCGTAGAGCATGTCCACCAGACGGCGCAGGAGGTCGTCCCGGGAGAGCGTCGCGCCCACCTCGATGTAGGCATGCATCGATCCGTAGGTCTCCGGGGCGCCGAGGCCGTAGATCGAAGAGACGCTGGCCACCACCAGGACGTCCCGACGGGTCAGCAGCGAGTGGGTGGCCGAGTGACGGAGCTTGTCGATCTCGTCGTTGATCGAAGCGTCCTTCTCGATGTAGGTGTCCGTGGTCGGGATGTAGGCCTCGGGCTGGTAATAGTCGTAGTAGGAGACGAAGTACTCGACGGCGTTGTCGGGAAAGAGCTCCCGGAACTCGGCATAGAGCTGGGCGGCCAGGGTCTTGTTGGGAGCCATCACCAGAGCCGGGCGATTCAGCTTCTCCACCACGCACGCCATGCTGAACGACTTGCCGCTTCCGGTGACGCCCAGCAGCGTCTGGTAGCGATCGCCCCGCTTCACACCCTGGGTGAGCTCTTCGATGGCCCGGGGCTGGTCGCCCCGGGGCTCGAACTCCGACACCAGGCGGAAGGTGCCCTCGGCGCGCTTCACCGTCGCCTCCAGCGGGGCCCGGATGCGGTGTCCTCGATCCGCACCCCCTGGTCGGCGAGCTCGTCGCGGATGCGGTCGGCCTCCGCGAAGTCCCGGGCCGCTCGGGCCACCTCACGCTGGGCCACCCTTGCGTCGACGTCGGGATCGGATTCCTGCTCGAGCTCGGGGAGCGGAGCCGAGAGCAGGTCCAGCCCGAGCCAGGCGTCGAACTCTTCGATGAGCGCGCGCCGCACTCCAGGCGCCAAATCGTGGCGTCGCACGGTCTCCTGGGCCACCGCCAGGGCCCGGGGCGCGCTCAGGTCGTCGGCGACGGCTTCGAGGAAGCGCTCGCGCAGCTCCTGACCGGCCCCTGCGTCCGTCGCGTTCGCGACCTCCCGCAACGGCTCGACCTGGGCGAGCAGGCGCCGGTAGCCCCGGTCCGCGGCCGCCATGGCAGCGGTGTTGAAGTTCTGCTGCTTGCGGTAGTGGGCCTGCAGGAAGAAGAACCGGAACGAGAGCGGGAGCCAGCCCCGATCCATCAGGTCCTGCAGCAGGTAGACGTTCCCTTTGCTCTTCGCGATCTTCTCTCCCTGAAAGACGATCCAGTCCTCGTGCATCCAGACCTGCACCCAGGGATGCACGTCGAGAGCGCACTCGCTCTGCGCAATCTCGTTGGTGTGGTGCACCCCGACGTGCTCGACCCCGCCCGTGTGGATGTCGAAGCGCGTGCCCAGATACTTCGTGCTCATGGCCGAGCACTCGATGTGCCAGCCCGGGAAGCCGCGCCCCCAGGGCGAGTCCCACTCCTGCTGTCTCTTGACACCGGGCGCGGTCAGCTTCCAGAGGGCGAAGTCGGCGGGGTTGCGCTTGCCGGCCACGTCGCCGATGCGCACTCCCTCCTGCTGGGCGGAGAGGTCGAGGCGGGCAAAGTCCGCATAGCGGGGGAACTTCGAGGTGTCGAAGTAGATCCCGTCGGTGATCCGGTAGGTGTATCCCTTCCCCTCCAGCGTTCGGATCATCTCGATCTGCTCGGGGATGTGCTCCGTGGCCTTGCAGAGCACCTCGGGGGGGAGGCAGCCGACGAGGCGGCGGTCCCGCAGCCACTGCTCGGTGTACTCGCGGGAGATGTCCAGCGCGCTGCGACCGCTGCGCTTTGCCGCCAGCTCCATCTTGTCCTCACCGCTGTCCACGTCGTCGGTCAGGTGCCCCACGTCGGTGATGTTGATGACGAGGGTGACACGCAGGCCCTCGGCGAGGAGCGCGCGCTTGAGCAGGTCCGCAAAGAGGTTCGGCCGCAGGTTCCCGATGTGCTGGGGGGAGTAGACGGTGGGGCCGCAGGTGTAGATGCGCGCGTGGCCTGCCTCCAGGGGCTCGAAGACCTCCTTGCGTCGGGTGCGGGTGTTGTACAGCCGGAGCCGGCTCACCAGGCCTCCCGGGGGCGGAGCAGCACCACGGCGTGGGCGGCGATGCCCTCGCCGCGCCCGATGGCTCCGAGCCCATCGGTGCTGGTCACCTTGACGTTGACGCGCTCGGGCTGCACCCGCAGCACGCGCGCAATCTCCTTGGCCATGGGCTCCCGGTAGGGACCGAGTCGCGGCGACTGCGCCACCACGGTGCTGTCCAGATGGGCGACCTCGAGCCCCGCCGCCTCGACCCGCCCGACCACGCTGCGGAGGATCTCGCCGCTGGCCACACCCCGCAACGTCGGGTCGGCGGAGGGGAAGTGCTCGCCGAGGTCGCCCTCGCCGAGCGCTCCGAGCAGCGCGCTGGCCACGGCGTGGAGCAGCACGTCTCCGTCCGAGTGGCCCGCGAGCCCGCGGTCGTGGGGCACCCGCACCCCTCCCAGGACCAGGGGCCGATCCGGGGCGAGGGCGTGGGCGTCGTAGCCGTGGCCGATCCTCAAGCGCCCTCCTCGCCGGGGTCTTCGCGCAGCCAGGCCCGGGCCAGGGGCAGGTCGGCGGGGACGGTCACCTTGAGGTTCCGGGGGTCGCCCTCCACCACTCGGACCCTCACGCCCAGCCGCTCCATCAGGGCCGCCTCGGTCGCGTCGCGCGGCTTGCCCAGAATCTCGCCGTCCAGCGCAACGACAGTATCACAAGCAATGACGACAGTATCGGAATGGGTGACAACGGCCTGGGCCTTGGCCTGGCCCAGCCGGACGACCAACTCAGCCGGGGATTCATCCGTTCGGGGAACCTCGGCCACGTTCGCCACGGCCACCTCGAAAGGCAGCCCCAGCAGCGCCAACAACTGACGGCGGCGGGGGGAAGCGGAAGCGAGAAGCAGATTCGTCATCCTTCCAACCTTGACAGGCAAGAGATATTAACTAGTAAGTGTTCAGGGGGGTGAGGAAAACGCTCGCCAAGACCTCCGAGGTTTACAAAATGATGCTCTCTCGACGACTTTGAACGGCAGACAACCCACTTTTCAAGCCAAATTGTGGCCAAAACCTCGGAGGTCTGAACGCTTACATTGACTATACTAATTCTCGGTGTAAAACGCTCTAAGTCCCCGTCACGGGGACGTCCCATGCTGCGAGTAATCATGTTTGACGTGACACAACTCCTACGT
>JBDLIK010000483.1:0-3524 GCA_039714895.1 Myxococcota bacterium
GAAGCGCGGGAACTCCTATACGCGAGCTCCAATCAAGAACCCGCACTGAACGCAAGGAGCCCGCTTTTTCTCGCAGCGGGCTCATTTCGCTGCGTTGGCGAACTCAGGCAATGCAACACCCATCGTTAGGCTGGGGCTGTTGCTGGGGCTGTTGGGATACGGAAAAGCCCCGAAAACCCCATTTCGGCTTCCGGGGCTGATCCGTAAAAAGCCGCTAGACTACGGGGGATTGCCGGAAATCGGCGAATCTCTGGCTCGCTTGCAAAGGAGGTGCTCTCCCAGCTGAGCTACGGCCCCTGAGTGTTTCTGACTACTAATCGTCCTTGGACGTTGGCAACTGGCGTCCAGAACAACTGTGCGTACCACTGTCCTCTTTTGTAATGAAGTCGTTGATGGCCCACTGTCCGCCCGAGGATGGGAGGATGGCGATTCCATCATAGGCGAAGCCATACCCGTCCGGGTCGAGATCTTCTCCCGTCGTAGACCAGCTGACTACAAGATCACCATCTCCAGACGGCGGGTCGCGCGGCCCGGTCGCGTCGGTGCTGCACGCAGCGAGCACCGATGCCGACAGAGCGAGGGACCAGAGGGAGTTTCGTCGCATTCCGCACCTCAACATCGTTGCGTCTCAATCTACCATGCCGATGCTGGTCACGCGCTGGGGGGAGGCGGTGTGTCCTCCTTCCGCCGAACGTTGCCCAGCTCGCCTGTGCTATCGCCTCAATGTCTTCCCTATTGCTGTGCCTCTGCTGCGAGACCGCAAACGGTGATGACCGGGTATTGGCGGGAGGGGTTTTCCGGAACGCGGTCCGATGGTGTCCTAATTCGACGGGCCCGTCCGTCACCATGTACAACAACCTCAAAACGGCCCGACGTTCGGGCGGGAAAGGGATTCGACGATGGCTGACTATCTCCTGTTGTACAAAGGCGGCGATCCGAACTTCATGGACAACACGACGCCCGAGCAGATGAAAGAGATGATGGACCAGTGGGGCGCGTGGTTCAAACGACTCGAGGAAGGCGGAAACCTGCGGAATCCCGGCGCCGCGCTCGGACCCGAGAGCGCCGTGGTGTCGCAGTCCAGCGTCACGACCGATCAGGCCCTGGCGGAAGTGAAGGAACTGGTTGGCGGTTTCACTATCATCGCCGCCGATTCGCTGGAGCAAGCGGCCGAGTTGGCCAAGGGCTCGCCGCACCTGGCGACCGGACCCCACGTGACGGTTGACGTGCGTCCGGTGTTGCAGATGTAGGTCACCGGATCATGCGGCGCTCGTGAGGCGTGGTCGCCTGGGCGAGCGCCGCATCCCGGAACGCATCGGCCCGGGCGTCGTCGCCGGCGCGGCGATAGAGATTCGCGAGCACGGCCGCAATGACGTTGCTGTGTGGCAGCTCCCCGGTATCGCGCAGCGCTTCGACCAGGGCGATGGCCTCGGCCGGACCGCTGCGGTACGAAATGGCGACGGCGCGATTCAGTCGGGTCAGGGCGGACGGATATACGTCCAGCAGCCGATCATACAACTTGCAGATCGAGTGCCAGTCGGTAGCCTCGAAGGTGCGTGCCGTGCAGTGGCGGGCGGCGATCGCCGCTTCGATGTGATAGCGGCTCGCCGGACCTACACCGCGACGGGTGGACTCGCCGAGGATCGCGAGCCCGCGCTCGATCATATCCCGATTCCAGCGGCTGCGGTCCTGCTCGTCGAGTGGGACCGGCTGCCCCGATTCGTCGATGCGGGAGTCGAACCGCGCGGTGGCGAAGTGCATCAGGGCGAGGAGTGCCAGGGTGTCGCCGTTGGACAGCTCCGGCTCGTCCGCCAGCAGTTGCGTCAGCGACATGGCGTCGCGACACATCTCCCGCACGATCGGGATCTCGTTCGTCGAGAAGTACCCCTCGTTGAAGAGCAGGTACAGCACCGTGTGGACCGTCTCCAGCGCTTGGGGCAGCTCGTCCGGCGGGGGCAGGGCGAACGCGACGCCCTGGAGTGCCTGTCTGGTGCGATAGAGACGCTTGTTGATCGTCGATTCGGTGGTCAACAGCGATCGCGCAATCGCCGGGACACCGAGACCGCAGAGCGTCTTGAGGATCAGCGGCAACCGGTTCTCCGGTGCGAGTGTGGGATGGCAGCACATGAAGATCATGCGCAGCTGATCGTCCCTGACCCAGTTGTCTTCGAACGCCTCGTCAACCGTGCGACCCAGCGTCCACTCCCCGTCGAGGTGCATCGCGAGGTCCGGGGCGAACGTGCGGCGCGTGCGCTCCCGCCGGATCGCGTCGATCGCGCGATTGCGTGCGGCGGTGACGAGCCAGCCGGACGGGTTGTCGGGGATGCCCTTGTGTGACCAGTCGTCCAGCGCCGCGATGAACGACTCCTGGAGCACGTCTTCGGCGAGCTCCAGGTTCTGTGGACCCAGGATCCGCGTCAGCACCGAGATCAGCCGCGCGGATTCGCGGCGGAACAGGAGCTCGATCTCGGCGTCGATGTGCTGGCTCATGGCCTCGTCGCTGCGGGTTCATCTCATGCGGAGCGGCGTCGCCCTGACCTCGACGACGGCGTGCCGATCCGGCCCAATGCCGATGCCGTCCACCGCTAAGTTAACGGCTGAACGGGAGACGCGATTGAGGACGACGCGCTGAGGCGGCCTACGCCTCCATGATGTCGCGCAGGAGCTGGAGGTCCTTCCGGTTGGCGCGGCGCATCGCGGCCGCGACGCTCTAGCGAAGTCGCCGCTGTCAAAGTCGGGCTGGGCCAACCTTTCACAAAAGGCCGTCCGCGCGGGCCGAGATCACACCCGCAGCGTCTTGCCTCCGGTAGCCATCTACCTGCACGCAGCCAGGCGAGCGGGTTCTTGGGCGGGTTTGTTTTGGCTAGGCTAGCTAATCAAGCTCGGAAGGATTAGCTAGGACAGCTAATAAGCCCGCGACAATTATGTAAGTTAAGCAAAAACAGGCACTTACATAGGAAGCTCGCGCAGCCGGCCGTCGATGAGAGGGTCGGCCACTGCCGTGCCGCCGAGTCGGGCTAACCCGTACCGTGCGCTCGAAGGGCGAGCGGCCACTTCTTGGCGACCTGGGCCCTCGCCTTCGCGTCGTCCACGTACGTTTCGACGAAGCCGCACTCCGCGCACACGTATCGGTTGACCGGCATGCCCACGTCGAAGCCCCCGCCGCTGGGAATGCGGCCGTGCTGGCCGATCTTACCAGCACCGGGCTTGCAGCGAACGTTGCCGGACCCGCACTTGGGGCACTTTCCGCTCTTCATCGCATCACGATTCTCGAGGTGTACGCCACGCCGTCCGGCCGGTCGCCAACCTCCACGTACCCGACGATCTCCATCCCCTCGAGGTCGATGATAGCGACCCGGCCCAACTGGCTCAGCGACAGAAAGGCCGTCTGCCCGTCGTTGGACAGAGTGATCCCCTGCGGGCCGGCGCCGGGGATCGAGATCGTGGCCAGCACCTGCCTGGATGATCGATGGACGATCCGAAGCTCGTCCCGCCTGAGGTCGGGGATGAGGACGAGGCGCGAA
>JBDLIK010000484.1:0-3520 GCA_039714895.1 Myxococcota bacterium
CGATAGCACTGGTCGATCAGCTCGCCGAGGGCCTTGCGCTCCATCACCTGGTTGATGATCGAGAAGGGAATCTCGTCGGGAACGATCTCCTTCAGCAGCACGCGTCCCACCGTGGTCTCCACCAATTCGCCGTCGAAGCGCACCTTCACGGCAGCGTGCAGATCCACCTCTCCCCCGTCGAAGGCCAGACGGACCTCGTCGGGGCCCGTGAAGCACATTCCCTCGCCCTGACAGCCCGGCCGTTCGCGGCTCATGTAGTAGGCGCCGAGCACGATGTCCTGGGTGGGGCCGATGATGGGACGGCCCGTGGCGGGCGAGAGGATGTTGTTCGTCGACATCATCAGCACCCGAGCCTCGATCTGGGCCTCCACCGAGAGCGGCACGTGCACGGCCATCTGGTCGCCGTCGAAGTCCGCGTTGAAGGCCTGGCACACCAGCGGATGCAGCTGGATCGCCTTTCCGTCGATCAGCACTGGCTCGAAGGCCTGGATGCCCAGACGATGCAGGGTCGGCGCCCGGTTCAGCAGCACCGGGTGCTCCTGGATCACCTCGGCGAGGATGTCCCAGACCTCCGGCCGCTCCTTCTCCACCATCTTCTTGGCGGCCTTGATGGTGGTGACGAAGCCGCGCTGCTCGAGCTTCGAGTAGATGAAGGGCTTGAAGAGCTCGAGAGCCATCCGGCTGGGCAGACCGCATTGGTGCAGGCGCAGCTCGGGGCCCACGACGATCACCGAGCGCCCGGAGTAGTCCACGCGCTTCCCCAGCAGGTTCTGGCGGAAGCGGCCGGACTTCCCCTTCAGCATGTCCGAGAGGGACTTGAGCGGTCGCTTGGAGGGACCGGTGATTACCCGGCCGCGTCGGCCGTTGTCGAAGAGCGCATCCACCGCCTCCTGGAGCATTCGCTTCTCGTTGCGGATGATGACCTCGGGCGCATTCAGCTCCTGAAGGCGCTTGAGGCGGTTGTTGCGGTTGATGACCCGCCGGTAGAGGTCGTTCAGATCGCTGGTGGCGAAGCGCCCGCCATCCAGGGGCACCAGGGGCCGGAGGTCCGGCGGGATGACCGGAATCACCTCGAGGATCATGTGCTCGGGCTTGTTGTCCGACTCGCGGAAGGCATCGAGCACCTTGAGCCGCTTGGCGAGCTTCTTGCGCTTGGCCTCGCTGGTCGCCTCCTTCATCTCGATGCGAAGGTTGGTGCACTCGCCCTCGACGTCGATGCGCCCGAGCATCTCCCGCACGGCTTCGGCGCCGATCCCGTAGTCGAAGCCATCTCGCCCGTACTCTTCCTTGGCCTCGTAGAGCTGGTCCTCGGAGAGGAGCTCTCCCTCCTGGAGGGGTGTCTCCTTGGGATCGAGAACGAGGTACGACTCGAAGTAGAGCACCCGCTCGAGATCCCGCAGGGAGATCTCGAGGATGTTCCCGATGCGCGAGGGGAGTGACTTGAGAAACCAGATGTGCGCCACGGGAGTGGCCAGCGTGATGTGGCCCATGCGCTCCCGGCGCACCTTCGACTGGATCACCTCGACGCCGCATTTCTCGCAGACCACGCCCCGGTGCTTCATGCGCTTGTACTTGCCGCAGTTGCACTCGTAGTCCTTGACGGGTCCGAAGGTCTTCGCGCAAAAGAGCCCATCCCGCTCCGGCTTGAAGGTGCGGTAGTTGATGGTTTCCGGCTTCTTCACCTCGCCGTAGGACCACTCGCGGATCTGCTCCGGCGACGCCAGCGAGATGCGGATCGATTGGAAGGCGAGCGGGTCCTTGGGCTTTTCGAAGAGGTTGTAGAGATCGCGCAAGATGATGCCCCCTAGCTGCTCTTGTCTTCGATGAGATCAATGTTGAGGCCCAGGGCCTGGAGCTCCTTGACGAGCACGTTGAAGCCCTCGGGAAGGCCCGGCTCCAGGGTGTTCTCGCCCTTGACGATGGACTCGTAGATCCGCGTGCGACCGAGAACATCGTCCGACTTGACCGTCAGGAACTCCTGGAGGGCGAAGGCGGCGCCGTAGGCCTCCAGGGCCCAGACCTCCATCTCGCCCAGCCTCTGGCCTCCGAACTGCGCCTTGCCGCCCAGCGGCTGCTGGGTGACCAGGCTGTAGGGCCCGATGCTCCGGGCGTGGATCTTGTCGTCTGCCAGGTGATGAAGCTTCAGCATGTAGAGCACGCCCACCGTCACGTCCGTGTCGAAGGCTTCTCCGCTGCGGCCGTCGAAGAGCACGGTCTGGCCCGAGCCCGGCAGCCCGGCGCGGTCCAGCTCCTGCTTGATCTCCTCCTCCTTCGCGCCGTCGAAGACCGCGGTGGCCATGTGGACGCCGTTGCTCGAGACGTGGCGCGCGAGGTCGAGAATGGCGCCGGGGGAGGCCGCCTCGAGAATCTTGGCGATCTCTTCGTCGCCGTAGACCTCCTTCAGCTTGGCGCGCAGGTCCTCGGGGTCCAGCGCACGGTCCAGCAGCGCGTTCAGCTGGTCGCCCAGACCCTTGGCGGCCCACCCCAGGTGGGTCTCCAGGATCTGCCCGACGTTCATCCGGGAGGGAACGCCGAGGGGATTGAGCACGATGTCGACGGGCGTCCCCTCCACCGTGTAGGGCATGTCCTCTTCGGGAAGGATGCGGGAGATCACTCCCTTGTTCCCGTGGCGGCCGGCCATCTTGTCACCGACCGAGAGCTTGCGCTTGATCGCGATGTACACCTTGACCAGCTTGAACACGCCCGGGGGCAGCTCGTCGCCCTTCTTGAGCCGGGCGATCTTCTCGTCGAAGACCGCCTTGATCACGCCGGCCTGCTCGTCGACGCTCGCGAAGATCCGATCCACGTGATCCTGGGTGCGAGCCTCGCTGATCTGGACGTCCTTCCACTTGCGCCGGGGAATGAGATCCAGGATCTCGCGGGTAATGGTGTCCCCCGAGGAGAGCCAGGCCTCCTTGCGGCGCTCGTCGGCCACCCGGTTGGCGGCCTTCTTGCCGATCACGAGCTCGCGGATCTTGCGCAAGGCGCTGTCGCGGATGATGCGGACCTCGTCCTCCTGGTCCTTGCGGAGCCGGTCGACCTCTTCTTCTTCGATGGCCCGGGCACGCTCGTCCTTCTCCACGCCCCGGCGCGAGAACACCTGTGCACCGATCACGGTGCCGGTGACCCCCGGCGGTACCCGGAGTGAGGTGTCCCGTACGTCGCCCGCCTTCTCGCCGAAGATGGCTCGCAGTAGCCGTTCTTCGGGAGAGAGCTGGGTCTCGCCCTTGGGGGTGATCTTGCCCACCAGGATGTCGTCGGACCTGACCTCGGCGCCGATGCGCACGATCCCTGACTCGTCCAGATCCTTGAGGGCCTCCTCTCCCACGTTGGGGATGTCCCGGGTGATCTCCTCCTTGCCGAGCTTGGTGTCCCGGGCGACAGCCTCGAACTCCTCGATGTGGACCGAGGTATAGGAGTCATCCTTCACCACCCGCTCGGAGATGAGGATGGAGTCCTCGAAGTTGTATCCACCCCAGGGCATGAAGGCGACGACCACGTTGCGGCCGAGAGCCAGCTC
>JBDLIK010000485.1:0-3499 GCA_039714895.1 Myxococcota bacterium
GCTCGAGCCGCCCGTAGTCGTCAAGGCTTCAGGGCTGGCGGCCGGCAAGGGCGTCATCATCTGTGAGTCGCTCGAGGAGGCGCGCCGGGCCATCGAAGAGGTCCTCGGAGGCCGCTTCGGAGAGGCGGGGCGCGACGTGGTGGTCGAGGAGTTCCTGCGGGGGGAGGAGCTGTCCGTCTTCTTCATCACGGACGGAGAGCGTGCCGTGCCGCTCGTCTCGGCTCGGGATCACAAGCGCCTGCAGGATGGCGATCGCGGACCCAACACGGGCGGCATGGGAGCCTTCGCACCGGTGCCCGATATCGGGAGCGAGCTTGTCGAGAGGGTGCGCCGGACCGTGGCCATCCCCGTTCTCGAGGAGCTTGCCGCCCGGGGTATCCCGTATCGAGGCTTCCTGTACGTGGGGCTCGTACTGACGCCGGACGGCCCGAAAGTGCTGGAGTTCAACTGTCGGCTTGGTGACCCCGAAGCCCAGGTCGTGCTTCCTCTTACCCCGGGCAACCTGGTGGAGCCGATGGCCGCGATCGCGCGAGGCGAGGGTCTCTCCGACTGGCAGCCTCCCTCGCCGGCGGGCTTCGCGCTCGTCACGGTGCTCGCCAGCGGCGGCTACCCCGAAGCCTACCCCAGCGGTCTCCCGATCACCGTTCCGGACGGGATCGAGTCCGAGCGGCTGCGGGTGTACCATGCGGGGACCGCGATCCGGGACGGGCAGCTCGTGACCGCGGGCGGGCGGGTGCTCGGAGTCACCGGGATCGGCGACTCGCTGGCGGAAGCCGGCGAAAGGAGCCGGGCGGCGGCAGCCGCGATAGAGTTCGATAACAAGCACTGGCGGCAGGACATAGGCACGGTCACCCACTCCAGCTCGTGAAGCGCTGGCCGGGCTCGGGGATTCGACGCTGATGCCGGAGCTCCCGGAAGTCGAGATCATCCGCCGGCACCTCGATGCCGAGCTTCGGGAGCGCACGATTCGCAAGGCACGGATTCGCCGCCGCGACCTCGTCCTCAACCTCCCGACCGCCAGAGCCCTCGCCAGGAAGCTTGAGGGCCGCCGAATCTGCCGCGTCGATCGCCGCGGAAAGAACCTGCTCTTCCGCCTCGACGGCGAGGCTGTTCTTCAGACCCAGCTTCGAATGACCGGACGCTTCGCTCTGGGACACCGGCGACCGGATAGCTCTCTCTATCG
This sequence comes from Myxococcota bacterium, assembly GCA_039714895.1. Taxonomy (GTDB): domain Bacteria; phylum Myxococcota_A; class UBA9160; order UBA9160; family DASRUS01; genus JBDLIK01. The sequence continues at coordinate 1,184 of JBDLIK010000485.1, forward strand.
CCACATCGTGGCCGTCTTCGAGCTGGATGACGGCCGGAATCTCTATTACGACGACGTGCGGCGGTTGGGAGGCTTCCGCTGGCTCGAACCCCGGGAATGGGCGGCTCTCGATCGCTCCCTCGGTCCCGAGCGGCTGGCTCCCAGCTTTACCGCCCGCCGGCTCGAGACGGTCCTGGGGGGCACGAGGGCACCCATCAAGAACGCTCTTCTCGACCAGAAGCGGATCGCCGGGATCGGAAATATCTACGCGAGCGAGGCCCTGTTCCGAGCCCACATCCACCCCGAGCGGGCGGGGGGTTCACTGGAGGCCAGAGAGATCGCCGCCCTGCATCGGTCGATCCGCGCCGTCCTTCGAGACGCCCTGCAGGCTGCGGGCACGACGTTCAGGGACTTCCGGGCCGTGAACGGGAGCTCCGGCAGCTATCAGCACAAACTGAGCGTGTACGGGCGGGAGGGTGAGCCGTGCCGAAGCTGCAGCCGACCAGTCGAGAGATCGGTTCAGGCGGGACGGAGCACCTTCCTCTGTGCTTCCTGCCAGAAGTAGCGTCCGGGAGACGCAGTTCTGCTCGAGCCTCGCGGCAACGTCACTGGAGGTGCACGTGTCGGGCACGCACGCCGTCGGGATCCAGCCGAAGGAGGGCCACCGTCACGGGCTTGCCCGGCCGTCGAGGCCCGGCGCTGCCGGGGTTGAGGACCAGTGTGCCGTCGATCCGGTCGTTGGAGGGCAGATGCGTGTGACCGTGCACGATCACGCGGGCTTCCGGAAAGCGCGCCGGGAGCCGTCCGTAGTCGCTGAGCTGATGTCCGTGAATCACGGCGATTGGAGTTCGCGCCAACTCGACGGCCGCCTCTTCCCGCGTCACGGCCTGGATTTCGGGTCCGTCCATGTTCCCCCATACCGCCGTAACCGGAGCGAGCGCCGCCAGGTCCTCCAGGATCATCGGGTCGCCCACGTCGCCGGCATGAAGGATGTGAGAGACGCCCCGAAACACCTCGAAGACCCCCGGACGTAGGAGGCCATGGGTGTCGGAGATGACCCCGACCCATCGGCTCTCGGCGGAAGCGGCCGTCGGCTCTGTTCTGCTGTCGCGGCGTTCGTCCATTCTCTACTGTTCGTGCGAAATCACCTTAGCGCGCCGCGCCACGTCTCGAGCGGCCGCACCCGGCACGCGCCTGGCCCGTGGATTACAGGGAAAAGAGTGACCCGGAACTCGTAGAACTCTGCAAGCGGGCTGATGAGCGCTCCGCTGTCGAGCTTCTCCGTCGGTTCGAGCGCCCTGTCTTCTCTCTCATCTACCGCATGGTCCGGGATCGGGAGCTCGCCGAGGACCTGGCGCAGGAGGCGTTCGTCCGGGCCTTCAACAACCTCGGGCGCTACGACCCATCCTACAAGTTCTCCTCCTGGCTCTTCAAGGTGGCGTACAACCTCACCATCGACCATCTGCGCAAGAAGAGGCTGGATACCGTCTCGATTCACGGCTCGCCCTCTGCGGTCACCCCCGAGCTCCAGGCCGCCACGGCGATCACGGTGGAGTCCATGGAGGAGCGGCCGGATGAGGCGCTTCAATCTCGCGAGATCGGTTCGGAGATCGAGGTCGCGATCGGCGAGCTGAGACAGGAGTATCGATCGGCCATCATCCTCCGGCACGTGGAGGGCCGCTCGTACGAGGAGATCGCGGAGATCATGGATGTCCCCCTGGGGACGGTGAAAACATACATCCACCGGGCTCGAAAGGAGCTCCAGGGGCAACTCCAACATCTCCTGGAATGAAGCGTCTGGAGTGGGTCTTGATGGGTGAAACTTCTATCCGTGGGCCTTCGTAAGGAAGAACGAGCGAAAGCACAGCTGCAAAGGGAATCATGAGAGACAGAGCCGCAAACCCCAGGAGACACCTGACACCCGACGAGGTGGAGACGTTCGCGCTCGGCCTGCCGGCCCGGCCGCGAGCGGCTCGAGCACATCTCGGCGAGTGCGCCGAGTGCCACCGTGAGGTCGAGTCTCTCCGTGCCCTCGATGCAGCGCTATCCGGCCTCACCCATCCAGCGCCCAGCCAGAGGTTTGCCGAGCAGGTCATGGCTCGCGTCTCGCTGCGCGCACCCTGGTACGCCAGGGCGTGGACGGTCACGCGTGAGCACTGGGTACCGCTCGCGGCTGCGAGTCTCGCGCTGGCGGCGACGACGAGCCTCATGGCTTTGTGGCTCACCAGCCAGCCCGAGCTGAGCCTAATGAGCCTCTCCGGGCTGGTGGTCCAGCAGATCCGAGACTTCTCGCTCCAGGTGGTGATGGCGATCGGCAGCCTGCTGTGGAGCTCGTCC
>JBDLIK010000486.1:0-3492 GCA_039714895.1 Myxococcota bacterium
CGAGCAGGCCCAGCATGCCGATCAGGGAGAGGAGGAGGAGGATCAGGAAGGGCCGCCGGCCACCGGTCGTGTCGACCCATGCTCCGAAGGGCACCCGGAGCAGCGAGCCCGAGAGCGCCGGGGCCGCGACGAGGAAGCCCACCATGACGGGGCTCAATCCCATCGCATCCTGAAAGCGCTGGGCGGTCGGTCCGAAGAGCGACACGGCGGCAAAGCCGACGAAGAAGCCGAGGGTCGCTCCCAGCAGCCCTTCGTTCGGTGTGCCTCGTACCCGTTGCACGCCTGGGGACGGCTCCTGTGGCGTCACGACTGTTTCATGCCAGCCCGCTCGATGACCGTGCTGCGCATCGGATCTTCCCGGTTCAGTTGTTCTTGGGTCGCGTGGTGCTCCAGGCCGCACCCGGGTCCCGGATGGTCTTCCGGTCCCAGTTCCAGATGACCTGCTGATAGGGCCGCACGATGTAGTGCAGCGGTGCCACGATGAAGTGCGCCAGGCGCGTGAACGGAATCATGAACATGATGGCGAACGCGCCCAGGATATGGAGCTTGATGACCCAGGGTAGCGCGAAGATCGCCCCGGTCTCGGGAGACAGGGTGACCAGGGACCACAGATAGGGGGACAGGTCGGCCGCGAACCAGGACGCGCCCCAGCGATAGGCCAGAGCGATCCACAATCCCAGCACCACCTGGATGAACAGGAGTAGCGCGATGGCGACGTCCATCTTCGTGGTCACCGCACGGATGCGTGCGTTGGTGAACCGCCGGAACAGGAGGGAGACGAGGCCGACGAAGATGCTTACCCCGAACACGAAGGCGGTCACCTCGAGGACGAGCAAGCGGACGGGGACGCTGTTCCAGGCGAGGTTGGCCTGCGGGAGCATGAACGCGATGAGGTGCCCGAAGAACACCACCACCAGCCCGATGTGGAAGGGCACGGAGCCCCAGAACAGCTCCCTCCCCTCCAGGAACTGCGAAGAGAGCGACGAGATGGTGAACCCTCTTCGCGAATACCTGTAGGCGAGACCCAGGACGAAGACGGCCGCCGCGACGTACGGAAACGCGACGAACAGAAAGGTGTTGAGGACGTTCATAGCATGCTCCCCGTGGGACTCGGTTTACCTTTGCCGGCCTCGATCTCCAGCTCGCGGCCGATGGAACCGAGGAAATCGTTGTCCACCTCCGGTGGCTTCCACTCGGCAAGTTCGAAGTCCTCCTTCAAGACCTCCACCAGAGCCGCCAAAGGCGCGCGGAACATCGTGCCCCGCTCCGCCGACGAGGCAATCAGAGTCTTGAAGTGCTTCCGGTACAGCTTGTTCTTGGCTTCCATGCGGTGAACGCCGAACTCCTCGATCATCCTCTCCAGCGCGGGGTGGAGGATCTCCGTGACGAATTCGTGCGCAAGCTCGCGGTCGTCCCAGCGAGCGAGCAGCCGTAGCACGTTGGGCAGGTGGTCCGGGAGCTCGCTTCCGGGTTCGATCCCGGCGGCACGAAGCTCCCGGTTGAGGTTGACGAGGAGCTCTCCCCGCTTGTAGTCGTCTCCGAAGACGACGTAGCCGACGGAAAGGGTCGTGATCGACTGCACGTCGAAGGATCGGGTGAAGATCTCCTGGACTTCATCCAGCGCCTCGGGCGTAAACGGTTCGCCGTCAGTGGGAAGGGACTGCGCGAAGGCGTCGATCTCCGCCGCCGCGATCACGTATCGACCCGCAAGCAGCTCGTACACGCTCTGGACCCAGGTCGGGTAGTCCCGACGCGGATAGTCGAAGAGCTTGGCCAGGTGCTCGTAGTGCGTCAGCGGGTGCATCGTCACGCGCCCCTCCGTGCCGTCCCGGCCTCGAACCCGAACCCCTCGCTGCCCCGCACATCGCCGGTGAACTCCAACATCTCGATAGCCTGCTCGCGGTGCGCCGCCGGGATCACGAAGCGGTCGTCGAAGGTGGCCAGCGAGGTGAGGTAGTAGATGTCGTCCGCCAGACGCGGGGTCAGCCCCGTGTCGGCCAGCGCCTGCCTCACCGTGTCCTCCGGAACGTCACCCACCGTTTCCCGCCGGCGGTGGAGCCGGACCGTCATGAGCTTCTTGATCCGGTCCGCCACGGCGGTGGTGTCGCCCGCGCTGAACAGGTTCGCCATGTACTGGAGCGGGAAGCGCGCCTCATCGATGGTGCCGAAGAGCTGTTCCGTACTCGTGTCGTACAGCCAGCTGTCCGGCCAGATTTTGCCAATCGGGTTCATCTTCTCGGCCTGCTCGCTGTGGTCGACATCCGAGACCGAGGCCATCACCGGCAGCAGGGGCGGCACGTAGAAGAGCATGGGCAGCGTCCGGAACTCCGGGTGGAGCGGAAGCGCGAGGCCCCACGCCTTCACGAACTTGTACGTGGGTGAGGTCTGCGCCGCGTCGATCGTGGAGTCTGCGACCCCGTTGGCCTTCGCCGCCGAGATGATCTCCGGGTCGAAGGGATCGAGGATCATGTCCATCTGGCGCTGCACCACCTCCGCCTCGTCCGCCGAGGCGACTGCCTCGATCTGGTCCGCATCGTAGAGCATGACGCCCAGGTAACGGATCCGTCCCACGCACGAGTGCATGCAGGCCGGCGCCAGGCCCACCTCGATCCGCGGGTAGCAGAGGATGCACTTCTCGGACTTGCCGGTGCTCCAGTTGTAGTACGTCTTCTTGTACGGGCACGCCGTGACGCACATGCGCCACCCGCGGCAAACGTCCTGGTTGATCAGGACCACCCCGTCCTCCCCACGCTTGTAGATGGCGCCCGACGGACACGCGGCGACGCAGGCGGGGTTGAGGCAATGGTTGCAAATCCGCGGGAGATAGAAGAAAGCCATGCGCTCCATCTCGAACATCGCCTCCTGCTCGGCGGGCGAGATATCCTCGAGGTTCGGGTCGTTGCGAGCGTAGTCGGGCGATCCGCTCAGATCGTCATCCCAGTTCGGCCCCATCTTGATGTCCATCGGCTCGCCGGTGATCATCGAGATCGGCCGGGCCGTCGGCTGATCGTCGCCGGCCGATGACTCGATCAGGTCGAGGTATTTGTAGGTGAACGGCTCGTAGTAGTCGTCGATCACCGGCATGTGGGGGTTGTGGAAGATGTTGGTGAGGCTCTTCCGCTTCCCCGCACCCTTCAGCTTGATCCCCTTGCCGTTCTGCTCCCAGCCGCCCTTGTAGATGTCCTGGTTCTCCCACTTGCCGGGATAACCCGTTCCGGGCTTCGTCTCCACGTTGTTCCACCACATGTATTCGGCGCCCTTGCGGTCGGTCCAGATGTTCTTGCAGGCGATCGAGCACGTGTGACAGCCGATGCACTTGTCGAGGTGGAACACCATCGAAATCTGCGAGCGAACATCCATCTCAGCTCTCCCGTCCCTGACGCGTACCCCTGGTCATCAGAACACCACCTTGTCCATTCGCTTGACGACGACGTGTGTGTCCCGGTTCGGGGCGATCGGCCCCCAGTAGTTGAAGTGATAGGTGAACTGCCC
>JBDLIK010000487.1:0-3490 GCA_039714895.1 Myxococcota bacterium
CGAGGGGGCGGAGCATCCGCTCTGGGTGGACGAGCAGCTCGCGGCCTCGGAACACGAACCACCAGGCGGGACCCTCGACGGTCTCCGGCGGCGCGGCCACCGGCATGAAGATGGACTTCGGTCCGGACATCGACTGGCAGCGTAGCCGAGTCGGGGCTCCTGGCCCGCCATCCTCGCGGGGGCGACGACCCAGGACGGCTTCACGCCCGGGCGAGATCGAGTGCAGCGCCGCGCCACGTGGCGCAGGCCGCGCCCGGCATCCCGCAATCAGGGTCGCGTCCGCGGGGCATCCCCCAACCGGTAGCCCACGAGGGTCGTCTCGCTGGGCGTGTAGTCCTCCTCCTCGCTGGCCGGTCGGTTCTGCATCTCGATGTGGATGCTCCCGTCGGGAAAGAACTCGACCACCGAGGTCGAGACGATACGTGGCCCCACCTGTCGTGGCCCGAAGGCAAAGCCGACGTCAACGCCGGGGACCTGCGCAAGCACGAGCTGAGTCTCCGCACGACCTCGAAGCGTGTTGCCGGCCACGCGGCCCTCGCCGGTGCCGATCACCTCGGCCGCGGCGGCACCCGAGCCTCCATAGGGCGTCGAGAGCTCGAAGTGGGCCGTGTAGCGATCGCCCTCCTGGACGAGCACCACCTTGCCCGCAATGGGACGTTGCGTACCGGTCCGTTTCTCGACGGTGACGCCGGTGACCTCGAACTGTCCCGAGGTCTCGACCGGCTGGACCCGACCGGGAGTGTCTTCGTCCACTCCGCAGGCGAGCCCCAAGGCGAGGGCCAGCAGGAGATGGCACATCCAGACTCTCACGCAGAGAGACACAGCAAGCTGCGTGCCGACCCAGTGCTCCTTCACGGGCCCTTGCAGGCAGAAGGCGTGGCCATCGCTGCCCCAGGTGGGGAATCCTGCCCCCGGCCATGGCTCGTGCCGGCATGGTATGTTGAGCGGATCGCGCGTGCCCCCCGGGCGATCCGAGGGCGACGCCGGGAGCAGGGCCCCGCGCCCGCTACGGGAGGTCCCGCCGTGGAGCAGCCGTCGGAGCGCAAGCGCCGCATCCTGGAGCGGACGCGCGAGTACCTGATGCCGGCCCGTGTGGACGCCTGGGAGAAGATCGGCGTTCCCCTGGTGATCGGGCGGCGCGAGGGCTACCGGATCTGGGACGTCGACGGGCGCGAGCTCCTCGACCTCCATCTGAACGGCGGCACCTACAACCTGGGCCACCGGAATCCCGAGGTGATGGAGGCGCTGCGCGAGGCGCTGGACGAGCTCGACATCGGGAACCACCACTTCCCTTCCGAGGCGCGCGCCGACCTGGCCGAGCAGCTGGCGGAGGCGACGCCCGGCGGGCTTCACGACTGCGTCTTCACTCCCTCGGGCAGCGAGGCCAACGATCTCGCAATCCGGGTCGCCCGCCACGCCACCGGGCGCCGCAAGGTAGTGGCGCTCGAGGCCGCCTTCCACGGTCGCACCGGCCTCGCGGCCGCTGCCGGACAGGACGACGTCGCCCGCTTCTTTCGGAGCGACTACCCGGGCGAGTTCGTGCGCGTGCCCTTCGACGATCTCGCCGCCATGGAGAAGGCCCTCGCCGATCGCGACGTGGCCTGCGTACTGATGGAGACGATTCCGGCGACCTACGGCTTCCCGGTGCCCTCGGACGGGTACCTCCCGGGCGTGAAGGCGCTCTGCGAGAAATCCGGGACGCTCCTCGCGGCCGACGAGGTGCAGACGGGGCTCGGACGCACCGGTCACCTCTGGGCCGTGGAGGCCTGGAACGTGGAGCCGGACCTGCTCGTCACGGGCAAGGGGCTCTCCGGTGGCCTCTACCCGATCGCGGCGCTGGTGATGAGCCGCGAGGTGGGCGCCTGGCTGTCGGAGCAGGGCTGGGGCTACGTCTCCACCTTCGGAGGCGCCGAGATCGGCTGTCGCGTCGCCTCGAAGGTGCTGGAGATCTGTCGCCGACCCGGGTCGCTGGCCAACGCGCGCCGGATCGCCTCCTGCATGGCCGAAGGGCTGGAGACGCTCCGGACGCGGCACCCGTTCCTGCGCGGCGTGCGCCAGAAGGGGCTCGTGATGGGGCTCGAGTGTGACGGCGCGGGCGGAGCGGTGCGACTCTCTCGCGCGCTCTACCGCCACGGCGTCTGGGCGATGTTTTCGGGCTTCGATCCCTCGGTGCTCCAGTGGAAGCCGGGGCTGCTGGTCGACGAGGCGTACTGCAGTCTCCTGCTCGAGCGTCTCGACGCCGCCCTCGTCGCGCTGGAGCGGGAACCGGCCTAGGGTGGAGGCGACTCCCTTCGCCGAGCTCTCCGAGAAGGATCAGGTGGAGCGGCTCGCTGCACTGGCACGGCGGGCGCTCGCTGCCTGGGAGCTCCCGGAGGCTCGCCTCGAGCCGATCAAGTACCGAGAGAACTGTGTCTTCGCCGTAACCGACGCCAGCGGAGCACGCAGCGTTCTTCGCGTGGAACGACCGCGCTACCGGAGCGACGCCCAGCTCCGCTCCGAGGCGGCCTGGATGCGGGCGCTGGCCGCGGGCGGCGTGCCGACGCCGGCCGTGATCCCCACCCGGGCCAGCGACGTGGTGGCGCAGGCGGGCGCCGAGGGCGTTCCCGAGCCGCGTCAGTGCGTGCGCTTCGAGTGGGTGGAGGGAGCGCCGCTCGGGACGCTCGAGCATGGGGTCGCGCTCACGGGAACCGCACTCCGCGACAGCTACGCCACGGTGGGCGAGATCGCCGGTCGCATCCACGAGCACGGCGCGGGCTGGACGCGGCCCCCCCAGTTCGATCGCATCGCATGGGACGTGGACTCGCTGGTGGGAGAAGAGCCCGCCTTCGGTCGCTTCTGGGAGGAGCCCGCACTCGACACCGCGCGGCGCGATCTCTGCCTTCGCGCCCGGGACCGGGCGCGGGCCCGCCTGCAGGCCCTCGACCCCCCGAGGACCCTCATCCACGGCGACCTGATCCCGGACAACCTGTTGGTGAGCGGGTCCGCCGTGCGAGTGATCGACTTCGACGACTGCGGCTTCAGCTGGCGGGGATTCGAGCTGGTCACGTCGCTCTTCCCCTTGCTCGTGAGCGGCGGCTTCGGGACGGGTCTCGAGGGCTATCTCGAGGGATACCGCCGCGTGGCGCCGTTCCCAGACGCCGAGCGTGCCGATCTCTCCACCTTCGTGATGGCGCGCGCTCTCAGCTACCTGGGCTGGCCCGTCGGCCGTCCGGAGATCCATTCCCAGCAGCCGCTAGCCCCGTTCCTGGCGGCCCGGGTGAGCGAGTTGGCCGAGCGCTACCTGGCGGATGAACCGCTCGCCCCGGGCCTGGGCTAGCCGGGCTGCGGGCTCCGCCCGCAGCCAACGGGAGTTGCCTTCACTCCACCCGTGTCATCTCGGGTCAGCCTCCTGGGGCGCTCGGGCCTCAGGCCAGCAGGTCGAGCGCTTCCAGGCTGGTCTCGAACAGCTCCGCGATGCGGTGCGGGTCCGGGATCGCTTCAGGATCCGTGT
>JBDLIK010000488.1:0-3475 GCA_039714895.1 Myxococcota bacterium
CGGCGAATGAGGCGTCGACCCTGGAGGCTGGCGCTCGCGGTCGGGATCTCGATCCTGCTCGCTGGGGCCGTCTACGTGCGCCTGCTGGCTGGCGGCCCAGTGCGCTTCGTCCCCGGCGGCTGGCTCCGCGGCGAGGTCGTGCCCGGACCCGTGCAGGACTGGAGCTTCGCGCGCGAGGTTCACTCGGTGGACGTGGAGAGTCGCGCCCGGTTTCTCCCCTACTCCAAGGGCTCCTGGTTCATGGTGCACGACGACACCTTCTTTCTGCTCCTGCCCAGCCTCTTCGGCGACGGCCTCAAGCTCCGGCTGGACGAGGATCCGCGCGTGCGGCTGCGCCTGGCCGGCCGCATCTACGAGCAGATCGCCGTTCCCCACACGGGAGACGGCGAGCTCGCCGTGCTGCTCTCGCCGTTCCTGCGCCGCCAGATGGCGGTCGAGCTCGAAGGTCCGGTGCGACGCGTCTCCAGCGGTCTACGCCCCGAGCTCTGGGTCTACCGCATGGAGAATCCCTAGCCCGCACGCTGCCCCGAGTCTTCGAGCCCAACCTCGAATCCACCCGCAAAGCGGCCTGGCCGAAAACCGTCCCGCTAGGCTGCAAGTTCCGACGTGCAGTGCGGGCAGCGCCTCGCATGGATGGGGATCTCGGTCGTACAGAAGCTGCAGTCCTTCGTGGTCGGCTCCGCCGCCGGAGCCTCCTCCTCCCGGCGCAGCGCGTTGATGCCCCGTATCAGCAGGAAGACCGCGAACGCCACGATGAGGAAGCTGATGACGTTGTTCAGGAAGACGCCGTAGTTGACGCTCACGGCGCCAGCGGTCTGGGCGTCGACCAGGGCGGCGTAGGGAGCGGCCTGCTCCGAGCCGTCCTTGAGGACCACGAAGAGGTTCGAGAAGTCGACTCCGCCGAGCAGCAGACCGATCGGCGGCATCAGCACGTCGTTGACCAGGCTCTTGACGATGGTGCCAAAGGCGCCGCCGATGATGATGCCCACGGCCATGTCGACGACGTTGCCGCGCATCGCGAACTCTTGAATTCCTTGAACATTCTTCGCACTCCTTGGTGGTGGCGGCCCACGCGCTGGGCCCCTCATCCGGGCGTCCCCGCGAGGCCAGTGCCCCCCCGTCGACGCCTCAGGGGTTCATGGTATAGGCGCCGGCCAGCGGCTCCACGTGGTCGCGCCATACGCGCTCGTAGCGTTCCGGGTCGTGCAGGGGCTTTCGCATCATCTCCCGGCACGCGGCGATCTGTGCCTCGCTGCTGCTGGGCTGGCCCAGCAGCTGGAGGGCGCCCTCGGAAGCGTCACGAACCATGAACTCGAAGATCTGATCGAGCAGGCCATCGTCGATGTCGTAGAGGCGGGCGTTCTCGAGGAGGAGCTGGGCGTAGACCACCAGGGCGAAGATCTCGCCCCCCGCCAGCAGGAAGTCGACGTCCTTCATCTGGTCGGGGCCGGGAGCTTCCGCTGCCAGCATCTCGCGAAACCGCTCGGTCTGCTCGTAGAAGAGGCGTACGTTCGGTAGATCGATGCCGTCGAAGGCCCGCCGGTAATCGTGAAAGCGGATCTGGCTCAGGCCCCGGGTGCTCCCCTGGTTGAAGAGGAAGTCGTCGTTGCGATCGTGGTCCTGTCGTCCGATCTCCGGATACGGCGCGGGATTGAAGAAGAAGTTGGGCATGAACTTCGCGATCAGCGCGACGTTCACGTGCACGGTTCCCTCGAGCTTGGGGAGCGCTCGGATGTCGACGGCCGCCTGGCTGAAGTACATGTCCTTCTCGAAGCCCTTGGCTGCGATCGCGTCCCAGAGCAGGTTGATCACGGCCTCCCCCTGGGTCGTCACCTTCATCTTGACCATCGGGTTGTAGAGCAGATAGCGACGGTCGTCGGCCGAGGCAGTGCGCATGTAGTCGGCTGCGCGCAGGGCGAAGAGCTTCATCGCGACGAGGCGCGCGTGGCCCTCGACGAGCATGCGGCGCACGTGCGACATGTCCGTCACGGCCATGCCGTAGAGCTTCCGGCCGTGTGCGTGGGTGATCGCCTCGTAGAGGGCATGGGTGCAGATTCCGATCGAGGCCCATCCGAGGTTGTACTTGCCGACGTTCACCGTATTGAGCGCGGCGTTCCAGGCCTCACGGCCTCGGTGCATGATGTCCGCTTCCTGCACCGGGTAGTCGCGCAGCTCGAACTCGGAGACGTAATTCTGACTCGCGACCACGTTCTGGACGAGGTGATAGTTCGGGTGGCGCGGGTCGGCGGCGAAGAAGACGTACTCATCGCCATCCGCGAAGCGGCCAAAGGTGGAGACGATGGCAGCCTCGTTGCCGTTGCCGATGTAGTACTTGCGCCCATTGGCTCGCCAGCCCTCCCCGTCGCGCGTGAGCACCATGTCGGTGGAGTAGATGTCGGCGCCGTGGGCCTTCTCGGAGAGACCGAAGGCGAAGATACCGCCGGCCTCCAGCGCCTGGGCGGCGCGCTTCCGGAGCGGCTCGTTGGCGCTCATCCAGATGGGCCCGAGGCCGAGCACGGAGACCTGCCAGGTGTACCAGTACTGGAGACCGTAGAAGCCGAGGATCTCGGCGAACTCGCAGATGCGCCAGGTATCCCAGCGGGTGTCCGGAGCACCCTCGCCTGCGGGCGTGCACATTGAGGCGAAGATGCGCTCCTGCTTCACGAACTCGAGGAAGTCCGCATACCAGGGACGTGCGTAGTAATCCTCCAGGAGCTGCATCTTCCCCTTGCCCTCGAAGAAGCCGATGGTCTTGCGCATGATTTCGGACGAGCGCGTGTCGGGGTCGGCGCGATCGCGATTCTTCGGGTCGAGCAGGATCATGGCGCCTCCTTGGGAGCTCGGCGGGCTCGTGATCGCACACGGCTGGGGCTTCCAGGCCGTGCGACCCTCCAACCCTGGCGAGGGTGAAGGTGCGTGGAGAGGAGGGTAGCGGGCTTCCAACCTCGTGGGCCCCTCGCCGTCTCTGCGCGGATCCGGAGAGCGAACCGAAGACTCGAAGTGGGCAGCCCTCGGACGCTGCCGTAAGCTGCGGGCAGGTTTCTGGTCCACCCTGCGGCATCCGCCCAAGAGCACGCGGGTGCGTGAGCTCGAGATCCTGGAGGGACGCACCCGGCCCGAGCAGGGCCACGTCCTCTCGCTCTGGGAAGCTGAAGCCATCGAATGTGTCGAGAGGGCAGGGTGACGACCACGCCCCGGGCGGCGCCCATCTCCCGAGAGTCGAGGGCCACCCTGGCGACGGCGGTCATCGCCGTGGCCTTCTTCCTGCTGCTGCTGCTGCCCTCGCTCTCGCCCCACTACGGCTTCTACTCCGACGAGCTCTACTACCTGGCGTGTGCCCGACGTCTGGCCTTCGGCTACCTGGATCACCCGCCGCTGTTCGTCTGGCTTCTGCGTCTGCACGCGTCGCTTCTCGGAGATTCGCTGTTCGCCTTGCGGGTGCTGCCGGCGGCGGCGGGGGCGGCCACTGCCTTCC
>JBDLIK010000489.1:0-3466 GCA_039714895.1 Myxococcota bacterium
GTCGTAGTCGACGGTGCCGTCCCCCTGATTGTCGATGCCGTCCTGGCACTCAGGGCTCTCGGAGGCCGCCGCGGGGACCACGCATCCGGGATCCCCCACCCCGAACTCCGGCGAGTAGTCGGTCCAGCCGTCGCCGTCATTGTCGAAGCCGTCGTCGCAGGCCGGACGCAGAATTGCGATGGCATCCACGTCCGCTTGCCCGACCCGAGGCTCGAAGCTGAGGAAGATTCGGACGACCCCCGTCTCGAGGTCGACCTCTGCGATCTCGGAGTCCTCGAGGGGCACTCCGCCGATCATGGTGTCGTCGTCCGTCGTGACCGCCAGGTTCCCATTCGCAAGGAGCGCCACGCCGTTCACGTCCGAGTCGACAGCGAACACATCCTCGCTCAGGAGGATCGAGAAGCTGTCGTCCTCCATGTCGTAGTCGATCACGTCTCCATCGCGCACCGGCAGGCCATTGATCAGCTCGTCCCTGTGGAACGAAAGAAGGATGTGGCCTTCCGGCAGCAGGTGCGCGGCATCTACATCGAGTCTGCCCAGCGTCGACTCCGGGAGGAAGACGCTGGCGGTCCCGGCCTCGAGATCGACCTCCAGCAGGTCGCCATCCTCGACGATCAGCCCGCCGATCACGGTGGCGCCCGAGACCGACAGCAGCAGGTTGCCGCTCGGCAGGAACGTCAGAGCGTCGAGGTCCTCGTGCAGGAAGCCGTCGTCCCAGCCGAGCCAGAGCTCGGCGCTCCCCGGGCTCGAGTCGAGGGAGATGATCTCGCGGTCATCGAACGCGATTCCGTCGATGACCTCGTCGCCGTCCATCGAGACGAGTACGGCGCCGGCGGGCGGAGAGAGGAAGAAGAGCCCAGCCAGAAGAGCGAGAGCGAGGTTGAGATTGCGCATGAGCGGGACCTTGATGCGCCGGCGGGGACCCCCCGAATGTCTGTAGTGGGCGTCGGACGAAAGTGTCGGGCCTTCCAGCAAAGTAGTGAAAAACCTACATTTCAGGGTTCCGAACAGTGTTTGAGTTCACTCCCCGCTCGGGATACGATTCCGCCTGCCCCCCAAGGACCGCGGCCGTAGGTTGCTCACGATCGGTAGCTTGGGGGGCCATCCCGACCCAGGAGAGCGGATGCCCCCCCTGCCGATCCCTGCCCGTCTCTGTTCGGACCTTGCGATCGACCTCGGCACGGCCAACACCATCGTCTATGGGAGCGGGCAGGGGCTTCTGCTCGATGAGCCCAGCGTCGTTGCGCTCTCGGGCGCCGGCGGTGGGCAGAAGACCCTGCGCGCCGTGGGTCGAGAGGCGAAGGAGATGCTCGGGCGCACGCCCGGCGACATCCTGGTGATCCGGCCGCTGCGGGACGGCGTGATCGCCGACTTCGAGGCGGCCGAGGCCATGCTTCGCTACTTCATCACGCGCTCGGGCAAGCGATCGAGGTGGATCGCTCCGCGCGTCGTCGTGGCGGTCCCCTCGGGCATCACCGAGATCGAGCAGGGCGCGGTGCGCGAATCCGCGCGATCTGCCGGTGCACGCCGGGTCTACCTCGTCGAGGAGAGCATGGCAGCTGCCATTGGGGCCGGGCTTGCCGTGACCGAGCCCCGGGCCAACGCGATCGTCGACATCGGCGGCGGCACCACCGAGGTCGCCGTGATCTCGCTCTCCGGCATCGTCTGCGCAGACCTGCTGCGGGTGGCGGGTGACAAGCTGGACGCGGCGATTCGCGACTACGTCCGGCGCAAGTACAATCTGCTGATCGGCGAGCAGACGGCCGAGAGGGTCAAGCTCCGCATCGGGACGGCGCTGCCCAGCAACGACCTCCGATCCGTCCGGGTGAAGGGCCAGGACCTCATCGCGGGCGTTCCCCGCGCCATCGAGCTCAAGTCCAGCGAGGTGAGCGAGGCGCTATCGGAGCCCCTCAACGCCATGGTGGGGAGCGTGAAGGCAGCGCTGGAAAGGATCCCCCCGGAGCTGGCGGCGGACGTCGTCGACCGGGGCATCACCATGGTCGGGGGCGGGTCGCTGCTCGCGAATCTCGACCTGCTGCTGCGCGAGGAGACCGGTCTCCGCGTCGCCATCGCCGAGGAGCCCCTGATGGCAGTTGCGCGCGGGGCGGCGCGCTGCCTCGACGACCCCGCGCTGCTCCGCCAGGTGATGATCCCCTAGCCAGTGGCCGGCCGCGCCGCGCTCTCGGCGCATGGCGGGAGAGCTTGCCCCCGGCGTTCGTGGGTTCCCGAGCGGCGGTGGTAGGATCCGACTATGCAGACAGCCATCGGGGTCGGGGGCGCGGCCTCCGGGCGCGGCAGCTTCGAGCGGGTGGTGGAGTTTGCGCTCGAGGCCGAGAAGCTCGGCGTGGGGGTTGCCTGGTCGGCGGAGGCCTGGGGGCAGGATGCGGTCGCGCCGCTGGCCTACCTCGCCGGGCGTACGAGCCGGATGAAGCTCGGCACCGGCATCATGCAGATCAGCGCGCGGGTGCCCTCCATGACCGCGATGACCGCGCTCACCCTCTCTTCGATCTCCGGGGGACGCTTCCTGCTGGGGCTCGGTGCCAGCGGTCCCCAGGTCGTCGAGGGGCTCCACGGGCGACCCTTCGCAAAGCCTCTGGGGCGCATGCGCGAGACCATCGAGATCGTGCGTCTGGCCCTGCGCGGCGAGAAGCTGGCCTATTCCGGGCGCCAGCATCAGCTGCCGCTGCCGGGGGGCCAGGGCAAGGCCCTGCGCCTGGCCGTGCCCCCGGATCCCGAGCTTCCCATCTACCTCGCCACCCTCTCGCCGAAGGGTCTGGAGCTGACGGGTGAGCTGGCGGACGGCTGGCTCGGGACCTCCTTCACACCCGAGCACGCAGAGGCCCACCTGGAGCACCTGGCGCGGGGTGCCGCGCGCGGGGGGCGGAGCCTGGCCGACCTGTACATCGGCGTGGGCGGCAGCGTGGGAGGCAACGGCGCCGGCGGAATCGGCGGGGCCATGGCCGAGGCGCTCGCCAATGACGGGTGCGGCACGGCGATCGTCGACATCGACGAAGAGGCTGCGAGGAGACGTGCGTCGGAGATCAACGCGCGCTGCGACGCCGAGCGCGTGCTCGCCATCCCGGGCGACGTATCCGATGAGCGAGCCTGCAACGATGCGGTCGCGCGCTGCATCGATCATTTCGGAAGCATCGACGTGCTCGTCAACAACGCCGGCGTCGGTGTCAGCTCCATCAGGTCCGATGCGGAACGCAACCATCCGAGCATCGCCGAGATCGATCGCGCGCTGTGGGACCGGTTCTTCGCCGTCAACGTCACCGGTCCCATGCTCATGGTGCGCGCGGCGCTGCCGCACATGCGTGAAAAAGGCTGGGGGCGCATCGTCAACAACACCACGAGCTTCTTCACCATGCTGCGCGTGCTGCCCTACGGGGCGTCGAAGTCGGCGCTCGAATCCATGTCGGCGATCTGGGCGAAAGAGCTGGAAGACACCGGCATCACCGTCAAC
>JBDLIK010000490.1:0-3462 GCA_039714895.1 Myxococcota bacterium
CGCGCCCGATCGGCTATGGCGGCATGCTCGGCGAGGGCAGCCTGGGCCTGCTGGCGGTGCTGGCGGCCACCGCCGGCTTCGCGAGCACGGAGGAGTGGTGGGGGCACTATGCGAGCTGGGGCGCCGCCTCGGGGCTGGACCGCAAGCTCGATGCCTTCGTATCCGGCGGGGCCCGCTTCGTGGCCTCGCTCGGCATCGGCTTCGAGAGCGCCCGGACCTTCATGGCGGTGATGGTCATCGCCTTCGCGGCCACCTCGCTCGATACCGGCGCCCGCATCCAGCGTCTGATCATCGCGGAGCTCGCAGAGTCCTATGGACTCCGCCCGCTCACCAACCGCTACGCGGCGGCCGCCCTCGGCATCGGCCTGGCCCTGCTGCTGGCGCTGACCCAGGCCGGGGGCCAGGGCGGCCTGGCGCTCTGGCCGCTGTTCGGAACCACCAACCAGCTGGTGGCCGGCGTGACGCTCCTGGTGGTGTCCCTCTGGCTGCAGCGAGCCGGGCGTCCGGTCCGCTACACCCTGGTGCCCATGCTTCTCGTGGGAGCGGCCACCGTCGCCGCCATGCTCGGCGAGGTGACCGGCTACTTCGCCACCGGCAACTGGCTGCTCGCCGGGATGGGAACCGTGGTGCTCGCCTGTGACCTGTGGGTGGTGTTCGAAGGGCTGCGTCTGCTGGCCACCGCAGCTTCCCGCTCTCCGAGCGCCCAGCCCGCGCAGCCGTAGGAAACGTGACCTCCATCACCCCCTGGCGTGGGCGGGCCACTCACGCATTGGGCGGCGGATCGGAGGCACCCGTGCAGAAGCGGAACTCGGCGAAAGAGCTGCAGAAGAAGGAGAACGCGCTGACCATGGCCCTGGTGGCCCTGCTGCTGCTCTCCGGCTTTCAGACCTGCGTGCTGGTCGAGACGCACACCCTCACCGCCCGGCAGGCCTGCGAGAGCAGCCGCTCGAGCGACTGCCCGATGTCGATCTGGCCGTCCGAGGGAACGGCGGGCAAGCTCATGCGCCGCCTCCCGGACGTGGCCATCGACTTCGCCGACAGCCTCAAGAACGCCGGAGCGGGCCTCTACCGCAAGGTGCTGGGGTCCGACTCCGAGCCGGTCTGAGAAGCCCCCCCGTCCGTCGGGTGAAACCGCGAGAGAGCGGGACGATCGGGTCGCGGCAGGAGCGTCTCGCGCAGGTGGGACTCGATGCGCTCGCGCACGGCGCCACGGTCGAGCCACACCAGGTGGGTCCCCGGGAACCAATGCACCGGGGGCTCGTCCCAATGCTTCCAGAGGGCGTGGGGCTGCTCCGGGGGCACGATGCGATCGGCGCGCCCGGCCACGATCAGGCGCCGCTCCCGGGGCAGCCGGGGGCGGTGCCGGAGCGGGCAGTGGGTCGCCCAGGCGCGCTCGAAGAGATCTTCCGAGAGCCCGGCCGCCTCGGCCGCATGGTGCTGCGCGGGATTCATCTGCCGCCAGGTCAGCGCCGAGAGCGAGGCCACGGGAATCATCGGGATCGCGCAGGACAGACCCTCTTCCAGCGAGGCGAACAGCGCCGTGGTGTATCCCCCGAGGCTCATGCCATAGACGCCGAGGGCGGGCGCACCCTGGGCGCGCAGCCAGCCGCACAGGCGACGTAGGTCCCAGATCGCCTGGGTGAAGGCGGCGTTGGTCCACAGCGGATGGCCGTCCATGAAGCCCGCCCCGGATCTCCGCAGGATCGAGCGGGGGCCGTGTAGGGGCAACACCACCGCCGCCACGTCGAAGCCCAGCACGTCGTGCAGACGCGGCACCTCGAAGGCGCGGGCATCGAGTCCGATGCGCCCCATCCCGTAGCCGTGGAGGAGCAGCAGCGTGGGGCGGGGCCCGTCGCGGTGACGCCACAGATAGACGTGGGACGTACGGTTGCGCTCGAAGCCCAGGTACTCCTGGTGGATCTCCGGATCGTGGGGCTCGTACTCGCTGGGGAAGGTGAGGTGCTCGAGGGGACCGGCTCCGCGCACGGTGCGGGACACCAGGGTCGGCTTCTCGAGGGTGGGCGGGATGGGGTGCGCCTGCTCGGGATGCTCGAGCCAGCCCCGCTCGGCGTTTCGCTCCGCCGCCTCGAGGACCTCCCGCGCCGTGCGCCGGAGGTCCTCCCGGGGCCGCGCCATGGAGAGGATCTCCCAGTAGAGCATCATGGCCTCGTCGGCGGCCACCCCGAGGTTGAGCGAGGCCGCCAGGCGCGAGGGCAGCGGCTGCCCCTCCGGCGGCGGGTCGAAGAGCAGCCCCAGCTGCGCGCCACACAGGATCGCTCCGGCTCCGGCGACGGCCGTCGCCAGCCCGGCGCCGCCGGGCCCGGCGACCGCGAGCACCCCCCCCGCGAGCAGCGTCACGCCTCCGGCGGCCACCACCCAGCGCGGGGTGCGCGGGGTCAGCTCGCGCCCGGTGCCCAGCGCCACCCACAGCACGAAGAGGGTGGCGGGCGAACCGAGGAACGCGGCTCCGGGTCCGGTGGCCAGGGAGGTTGCGCCGAGCAGCAGCCCGCTGCCCGCGACGAAGGCGGCGACGAAGCGAGGATCCATGGCTTCATCATACCGCGCCGGACTGGGACCGCAGAGCTGCCAGGGCGATCCGGCGCCACTCGGCATTGGCGAGCTCGAGGCCTCCGAGCAAGGTGCGGAGCAGGCCTCCATGGGTGACCACGGCCACGCAGCCGCCGGGTGCCCGCTCGGCCCAGCACTCGAGCGCGGCCAGCGCCCGGGCCCGCAGCTCCCGCCGAGACTCCCCTCCACCCACCTGCACCTCTGGGTCTCCGGCCCGGAAGCGCGCCAGGGCGTCCGGCCAGCGGCGTGCCACCTCGGCGTGGTGCAGGCCACTCCAGTCGCCGACGTCCAGCTCCCGCAGGCGTCCCTCCAGCTCGACGGGAAGTCCGAGGGAGCGGCCCACGATCTCCGCGGTCTCGCGGGCGCGGGCGAGGTCGCTGGCGACCAGCAGCGCGGGGCTCTCGTCGATCACCTGGCGTGCCAGGGTCTGCGCCTGCTCGCGTCCCTGGCGCGAGAGCGGCGGGTCCCCCTGCCCCTGCCAGCGGCCTTCCGCATTCCAGACGGATTGGGCATGACGGATCAGCACGAACTCGGTCTTCACAGCACGAGCTGGGCGAATGCGTCCAGCCGATTGGCCGGAGCGACCTCTGCCCCCGGACAGCCGCGCAGCGCCTCCCACCAGGCGGGGCGGGGTCCGCCCTCGTCGAGGAGCAGGCGCCGCGCCCGCTCGGCGAACGAACGCGCGTAGTCCGGGGGACGCAGGTCGGTCGCGCAGCAGACGAGCAGCGGATCGCAGCCCTCCCGAGGCTCCGGGACGTCGAGCGGGCGTTCGTCGGCCGGGGCCAGGAAGTCGGGCACCGGCCCTCCCCCTTCGAGCCCGCAGCCCGGGAGCAGCAGCGCCGCCGGCACCTGATCGGGTCGCGCGCCGGCGAGCAGCAGCGCTGCGTACGCACC
>JBDLIK010000491.1:0-3461 GCA_039714895.1 Myxococcota bacterium
CATCCGTCTTCAGCAGCAGGATGCCGCGCTGGCCCGCGCCCAAGCGATCGACGCCGGCGCAGTCACCCGGCTGATCGTCAACCAGGGGGACCGGCCGGCCGGCGTCTACGACCTGCCGGTGGAGGTCGGGCGCCTGCGCGCAGCGATGCGCGCGCCGAGCGCCGTGGGCTCGTCTCAGCCTCATCCCGCCGCGCCGGGCGCCCTCGGCCGCCAGCCGATCCTGGGCATGGCCGCTGTCTTCGTGACCGGACTCCTGGCCATCCTCCTCTCCCGCTGGGTTCGGCCCTCGCGCAGCTGTGGCCGCTGCGGCACGCGCATGTGCCCGCGCTGCGACCGCGCCGGCGGCGCCGAGGGCTTGTGCGAGCCCTGCACGCGTCTCACCCACCGGCCCGAGACCACGGACCCCACCATGCGGATGGCCCGGATGGCGGCGCTGCGCCGGCGTCAGCGCCGGCTGCGTCTCGCCCATCGCGCGAGCGCCCTGCTGATCCCCGGCTCGGCGGGGCTGCTCGGAGACCGGGCGCTGCGCGGTCTGCTCGCGGCGAGCGCCTTTGCCGCCGCCCTGGCTTGCGTGAGGGCTCCCGTCGTGGCTCCGCCGGACCCGGGCAGCGTCGGCAACGCCGGCATCGTGTTCTTCGGCGTGAGCGCGGGCTTGGCTGTCCTCGCGTACCTGGCGTTGGTCCTTCCGGGGGTCCGACCCCCGAGGAGCGGCTGACGTGTCCATCGCGTTGCGCGGCAACCTCCGCGACTTCGGCATGAGCGAGGTCTTCCAGCTGATCGGCCAGCAGCGCAAGACCGGGGTGCTGGAGATCGCGGGAGCGGACCAGCGCATCCAGCTGCGCTTCGACGCCGGGTCCATCGTGGACGCCGTCCCGGTGGGGGCCCACGAGGACTGGGCGCTCGGCGACCTGCTGCTGCGGGTCGGCTGGATCACCCGGGACCGCCTGGCCGATCTGGTCCGGCAGCGTCGGGAGAACCTCCAATCCCTGTCGACCCTCCTCGTCGAGCACGGCGATCTGACCTCGGAACAGGTCGGAGAGATCCGCGATCTCCTCACCCAGGAGAGTCTGTTCAGCGTGCTGCGCTGGCAGGAGGGCTCCTTCCACTTCCTCGCCCAGCCCGTCGAGCACGACTGTCCCCCCGCGAGGCTCCTGGCAGCCGAGCAGGTCCTGATGGACGGGCTGCGCATGGTGGACGAGTGGCAGGTCTTCGCGGATCGCGTTCCCAGCGAGGACACGGTGTTCCAGCGCATCGGGAGCTTCGAGTCCCAGAGGCGCCAGCTGCCCTCGGGCTCCCGCATCGAGCGCGACGCCGAGCGTCTCTACCTGCTGGTGGACGGTCGGCTCTCCGCGCGGCGCATGATCGACCTCTCCCGGCTGGGCACCTTCGAGGGCACGCGTGCGCTCGCGCGCCTGTGCGATCTGGCCCTCATCGAGCCCCTGGCTCCCAGCCGCGCCTCCCGTGCTGGCAGCGTGCGCGCCCCCATGCTTCCGGGCAGCCCCGTGCGCCTCCTCCTCGCCACCATCCTACCGCTGCTGCTGCTCGCCTCGTTGACGCTGATCCCCGGGGTGCCCTCCGCCCCTGCGGCCGGGCCGCTCCAGATCGAGCCCGACTGGGCCGAGCAGGCCCGCGGCGCCTTCCAGACCCGGCGGCTCCGGCGCGCGCTGGAGGCTCGTCGGCTGCTCACCGGGACCTGGCCCCGGGAGCTGCGCCAGCTCGCCGACGACGGCTGGCTCCCGGAGACCGCGTTGACGGGTCCCGAGGCGCCCCCGTACTATTACGCCCGCCACGGAGACGCCTACGTCCTGCTGGCCCCGAACCGTTGAGGAGCCCCCACGCCCTGCGCCCCAGGCGCGCCGCAGCGTCCCGGCTGCACCACGGGAGACGCCTCTGGCCTCCAGCGAAGCCTTCACCCGCCAGACCCTGGTCTTCGACGACAATCAAGCGGCCGCGGAGCTCTACGGGGAGGGAGAGCGCTGCCTCCGCGTCCTCGAGCAGGTGCTCGAGATCCGCGCCCACGCCCGCGGCAACGAGGTCCGTCTCTCGGGCCACGAGACCGCAGTGGCGGTGGCACGCAAGGTCCTCGAGGAGCTCTACGCCCAGGTGCGCATGGGCCATCCGATCCAGCCCCGCGACGTCCGGGAGGCCGTGCGGATGGTCCAATGCGAGCCGGGCGTGGAGCTGGCGGACGTCTACGAGGACGTCCTGGCGGCGGTGGGCTCCCGGCGACGCATCGCCGCCAAGAACCTCTCGCAGCGCACCTACATCGAGCTGATCCGGGACCGCGACCTGGTGGTCGCGGTGGGACCGGCGGGCACGGGGAAGACCTACCTCGCCATGGCCATGGCGGTCGCAGCCATGAACCGGCACGACGTCTCGCGGATCATCCTGACCCGGCCCGCAGTGGAGGCCGGCGAGAAGCTGGGCTTCCTCCCCGGCACCATGGCCGAGAAGGTGAACCCCTACCTGCGGCCCCTCTACGACGCGCTCCACGACATGATGAGCTTCGACAAGGCTGCGCGGCTCATGGACCGCGGCGTGATCGAGGTGGCGCCCCTGGCCTTCATGCGTGGCCGCACCCTCAACGACTCCTTCGTGATCCTGGACGAAGCCCAGAACACCACCACCGAGCAGATGAAGATGTTCCTCACCCGCCTCGGCTTCAGCTCCAAGGCGGTGGTGACCGGGGACATCACCCAGATCGACCTGCCCGGTGACCGCCCCAGCGGTCTGGTGGAGGCGGCCCGCATCCTCGATGGCGTCGAGGGGATCGGGCTGATGCGCTTCACCGAGGCCGATGTGGTGCGGCATCCCCTGGTGCAGTCCATCCTGCGCGCCTACGACCGCGACGACCGCCGCCGAGCCTCCACCCCCCCCTCCGACGAGACCGACGCCGGGGGATGAGCGTCCGGATCACCGGCCCGCCCCGGCGCCGTGATCTCCCGGCGCTGGACCGGCGGCTGCTCCGCCGGCGCGCCCAGCAGGTGCTCGGCGCCCTCGAAGAGGCCGCTTCGGAGCTCTCCATCGCCCTGTTCGACGATCCGGAGATGGCTGAGCTCAATCGTGGCTACCGGGGTCGCAGCGGGCCCACGGACGTGCTCTCCTTCTCGCTGCTGGAAGGGCCGCGTCTCGAGACCGGCCAGCGCCTGCTCGGCGACGTGGCGATCGGCGTGCGCCAGGCGGAGCAGCAGGCGCGACGGGCGCGCCGGCCCCTGGACGACCAGGTGGCCCGGCTGCTGGTCCACGGTGTCCTGCATCTGCTGGGCTTCGACCACGAGCGCAGCCAGGAGGCGCGACGGATGCGCTCCGAAGAGCGACGCCTGTGCAGGCTGCTGGACGCGTGAAGCGAGCGGCCGGAAACGCCTGGCTCGCGGGCTACGTGCTCCTCACCTTCGCGGCCTTCCCGCATTTCGTGGGGGGGCGCGTGGTGGACCTGGGCCTCGGGCTCGCCTGGCTGGCGC
>JBDLIK010000492.1:0-3459 GCA_039714895.1 Myxococcota bacterium
AGACGGTTCGCGCGAGCTTCGGGCGCGGATGGCCAGGGGGGTCGCTCACCGTGCCGGGCGCGCCTGACCGAGCAGGCGCTGATAGGGCTCGTGGTCCACCTTGCGTCGGTAGGCTGCCGTTGCCGCGGTTGCGAGCAGCGCTCCGGCGAACGCGAGGCTCATGTCCTTCTGTCCGTCCCAGACGTCTCCCTGGGCGCCCACGAAGGCGAGGCCGATCTCCGGCTGCACGACCCGCGCGGCCCAGGACTCGAGGATCTCGTACCCCGAGCTCAGCGCGAGCAACGCCAGTACCGGAACGACGTAGCTCCAGGCTCGGTGGACGTGCAGCACGCGCAGCGAGAGCTCGCGCAGCGGGTAGGCGAAGAGCAGCCCGAAGGCGAAGTGCACGATCCGGTCGTAGGGATTTCGCTCGAGACCGAAGGCATCCCGCAGCCAGAACCCCGGGAAGGCCAGCGAGTAGGTGGAGTGGGCCCCCACGGCATGCAGCACCAGGAAGAGGAAGATCAGCAGGCAGGAGAGGTTCGAGAACACGAAGCGTCGCCGGATTCCGTAGAGCAGCCCCACCAGGCCGACGACCAGCAGGTTCTCGAGCAGCCAGGTCGACCGCTCGCTGGGCGCGATGGCCAGCAGCATCCAGATCGCCAGGTAGACGCCGCCCAGGCGCCTCACGAAGCTGTCCGCCATCGCCGGGAGCTCCTGCATCGGCCGGGGACTCTTCCCCACAAAGGGAGAGCCCGCAACGGAAGCGCAAGCGCCGGAGGCGCGCGCAGCGAGGCGTAGCCGAGCGAAGCCTGTGGTGCGAGCTGGCGCTTCGCCAGCGGGCGGACCCACAACTAGAGTGGCTTGAGCTTGTAGCGGATCGGCAGGTGCTTCACGCCGCCCACCAGAGCCGAGTGGAGCCGGGAGACGGGGCCGGCCAGCTCGATCTCCTCGATGCGCGGCAGCAGATGCTTGTAGGCGATCTCGATCTCGAGCCGCGCCAGGTGTGACCCGAGGCAGAAATGCTCCCCCACCCCGAAGCCCAGGTGCCGGTTGGGCTTGCGGTCGATGCGGAACTCGAAGGGGTCGGGGAAGATGTCCTCATCCCGGTTGGCCGACGGGTAGAAGAGTGCCAGCACATCCCCTTCCCGGATCTTCTTGCCCCGCAGCTCGTAGCCGCAGGCTGCCGTCCGGCCGAAGTGGATGATGGGCGTGCTCCAGCGCACCACCTCCTCCACGGCGCTCTTCATGAGGCCGGGCTCGGCCTGGAGCTTGCGGAGCTGGTCCTGGTGCTCGACGAAGGCGAGCATGCCGCCGGTGGTGCCGTTGCGCGTGGTCTCGTTGCCGGCCACGATGATGATCAGGCACCAGGCCAGCTGGTCCATCAGCTCGAGCTTCTTGCCGTCCACCTCCATCTGGGTGAAGAGGGTCCCGAGGTCCTCGGCGGGGTTCTGCTTCTTGTCCTCGAGGAACTTCGCCATATAGGTGAAGAGCTCGATCATGGTGGCCTGGGCCAACTCCCGCGGATCCTTGCCCTCCTCCTGGAACTCGGGATCGGCGGCGCCGATGATCTTGTTCGTCCAGTCGAAGAGCAGGTTCCAGTCCTCTCGCGGCACGCCCAGCAGCCAGGCGATCACCGCGATGGGCAGCGGGGCCGAGACGCGCTGGACGAAGTCGCACTCGCCGAAGTCCTCCTGCACCAGCTCGTCCACGATCTCCTTGCCGATCGCCTGGATGTCGGGCTCGAGGCGCGCCAGGGCGCGGGGCTTGAAGCGCTGGTTGATGAGCTTGCGGAAGACCCGGTGGCGGGGTGGATCCATCTGGATGAGCGTCGGGGGGAAGCGATCGTCCATTTCCTCGGGCTCGTGCTGCAGCACGAGGTGGGGCGCGCTCAGGAACTTGTCCGGCTGCACCGAGATCTCGTTGATGTCCCGGTGCTTGGTGATGGCCCAGAAGGGGACTCCCTCGGTCCGGTCGAACCAGTGGACGGGGTCCTCTCGGCGCAGCCACGTCCAGAGGTCGTGGGGGTAGCCCTGCTCGGCGTAGTGGGCGGGATGGACGAGATTGAAGTCCGGCTGCGGCATCGGTTCGGCCATGGGTCCCTCGCTACAAACAGGGTGAAGCGGATCCTAGCCTAGCCGATCCGGGGTAGAGAGACGCCGGCGACGCTGATGGTAGACTCTCTCGCATAGGGGAGAGGGCGAGCATGGAGAGAAGCGAGCAGATCCGTCTGTTGAAGGAGCTCATGGGCCACCTCGACGCGGACACCAACGTGGACGCCGGCGGAATCCGTCGGAACCCGACGAGCGCCTACACCTGCCGCGACCGGGCGCGCCAGGAGTGGGAGACCTTCTTTCGGAGATACCCCCAACTGCTCGGGTTGAGCGGCGACCTGCCCGGGCCGGGCACCTTCCTCACCAGCACCGACTTCGGCGCACCGATCCTGGCCGTGCGCGATGCCGAGGGCGAGTTCCGGGCCTTCCTCAACGTCTGCCGACACCGCGGTGCCATCGTCGAGTCGGAGCCCCGGGGCAGGAAATCGAAGTTCGCATGTCCCTTCCACGCCTGGACCTACTCGAACCGAGGCGAGCTGCTGGCCATTCCCAAGCCCGACCACTTCGGCTTCATCGACAAATCCTGCCATGGGCTGACCGCTCTGCCGGCGGTGGAGCGCTATGGCTTCCTCTGGGTCCACCCGGACCCGAAGGGCCAGATCGACGTGGGCGCGCTGCTCGGCGGTCTGGCCCCGGAGTTCGAGTCCTGGGACTTCGGCCGCATGGCCTTCGTAGGGACTGACACCTACGACATGCGGCTCAACTGGAAGCTCGCCATGGACACCTTCGGCGAGACCTACCACTTCAAGGTGCTCCACCGGAACACCCTGGCCGCCAACTTCCACGGCAACGTCCAGGCCTACGACGTCTTCGGCCGCAACCACCGCATGATCCTATGCTTGAAGGAGATCGACAAGCTGCGCGAGCAGCCCGAATCGACCTGGCACATCACCAGCGGGGGCTTCCCGGTCTACTATCTCTTCCCCAACGTCCAGCTCAACGTGGGCGCCAACGCCATCATCCTGGTGCGCGCCTATCCGGACCCCGAGAACCCTGGCCGCTCGATCTCACAGGTCTCATTCTACGCCCGGCCCGCCATCCTCGAAGACGACCCGGAGGGAGTCGCCATGCGGCTGCGCTTCTTCGGGGAGGTGGTACGAGACGAGGACTATGCGGTGGCGGAGACCTGCCAGCGAGGGGCGGAGGCCGGGCTGCAGGAGACCGTAGTCTTCGGCCGCAACGAGCCGGCCCTCCACCACTACCACAACACCTACCGGGCCGACGCCTCGAGCTGGCTGGAGCGGATCCCGGTGATCCGGCAGTTCCGCCGCCGCGTGCTGGGGCGCCCGTACCGCGCGCGCTAGCCCTCGAGCAGCGGCAGCGGCTCCATCCCGAGGGCAGCCCGGTAGGTGTTGTGGTAGTGGTG
>JBDLIK010000493.1:0-3455 GCA_039714895.1 Myxococcota bacterium
ACAAGCTGCTGATCGAGGAGGCCGCCCAGCTCCCGTATCGCCGCGCGCTGGCGTCAGACGGGCGTTTCGCCGTGGCGCTCACTCGCTGGCCCACCCTCGAGGGCTATGCTGCGCACGCGGACCGGGGCCGTGACATCGACATCGACCCCGACATCGTCGAAATCTTCGACATCCTCTCCGAGGCCTATGAGGCCGCGGCCATCTACGGTACCATGCCTCCGGAACAGGCGGTGCGCGAAGCCGCGACGGAGGTCCGGGAGGTGTTGCGTGCGCGCTGAAGCCCGCTCCGGCCTGGTCCTGTCGGCGCCGTACGCGGCGTTCCTGCTGATCTTCGCGCTCTTCCCGATCGGTTTCTCCGTCGTCCTGGTGCTGTTGGAGTGGGATCTCGTTACCGCCCCGAGCTTCGTGGGCTTCGACAACGTCCAGCGCCTGATCGGCGACGCCCGCTTTTGGCAGGCCGTCATCAACACCTTCGTGTTCCTGGCGATCCATCTGCCGCTCCAGATCATCGTCGCGTTGACCCTGGCCTGGGTCCTCAACCGCCCGCTGTTCTTCCGCTCGTTCTGGCGCGCCGCCTTCTTCCTTCCGGTGGTCATCTCCGGGGCGGCGGTGACCATCCTGTGGAGCGCGCTCTACGCCACCGACGTGGGCCTCATCAACGGCTTGCTCGCCCGGTTCGATCTCGGCCCGGTCCCCTGGCTGACGGATCCGGCCATCGCCATGCCGTCGATCGCCGTCATGGCCACCTGGAAGAACGTGGGGTTCTACATCGTCATCTACCTCGCGGGCCTGCAGAGCGTCCCGCGGAGCTGCCATGAGGCGATCGAGCTGGAGGGCGCGACGGCATGGGAGAGCTTCAGGCACGTCACCCTCCCGCTGCTCAAGCCCCAGACCTTGCTGGTCGTGACGCTCTCGACGATCGGCGGCTTCCAGCTCTTCATCGAGCCGTACATCTTGACCGGGGGAGGGCCGCTGCGGCGGACGCTGTCCATGGTTCTCTACATGTACAGGAACGCCTTTTCATACCAGAAGATGGGCTACGCGGCCACGCTCGGCGTGGCGCTGGCGCTGATCATCGCGGTGGTTCTGGTGCTTCAACGCCGCGTCATCGGAAGCGTGGAGGAGGCATGAAGCGCGCGGCCTTCTACATCCTGCTGGCTCTGGCAGCCGCCACGTTCCTCTACCCCTTCCTGTGGATGGCCGCCACGAGCCTCAAGTCACCCGCCGAGGTGGGAGGGCTCTCGTTGCTCCCCGACCAGCCGACCCTAGAGAACTACCGCCTGATGTGGGCCCGCGCTCCGTTCGGGCGCGCGCTACTCAACAGCCTGTTCGTCGCGACGACCATCACGCTCTCGGTGCTCGTGTTCGGGTCGGCGGCGGCCTACGCCCTGGCACGGCTCAGCTTCCCCGGACGCCGCGTCCTCGACGCCCTCACCATCGCGGTCCTGCTCGTGCCCGCGCAGCTCACGCTGATCCCGATGTACACCCTGATCGTGCAGCTGGGCTGGGTCGACAGCTACGCGGCGCTGATCGTGCCCTTCGCCTTCAACGCGATGGCGATCCTCATCCTGCGCCAGTTCTTTCTGCAGGTCCCCCGCTCGCTCATGGACGCTGCACGGCTCGACGGGATGGGAGAGCTACGCATCCTGTACACGGTCTTCTGGCCCCTGGCGAAGGCGCCGCTGGCGACGGTCGGCATCCTCACCTTCATGGGTGCCTGGAACGAGGTTCTGTGGCCCCTGCTGGTCGTGCGGGACGAGCAGCTCATGACGCTGCCGCAACTCCTGACCGTCTTTACGCTGGGTGGCGGTGCCGGACCCCGCGCGCTCGCCACCAAGCTCGCGGCGGCGATGGTGATGGTGCTTCCGGTGGTGGCAGCCTACGCGTTCCTCCAGCGCTACTTCATCGAGAGCATGGCGAGCTCCGGGACCAAGGGGTAGATCGTGGCCATCGTCTCCTTCGAGCACGTCCGAAAGGACTTCGGGACCGTAACCGTGGTTCACGACTTCAACCTTCAAGTGGCCGACGGTGAGCTGGTGGTCCTGGTGGGCGGATCCGGATGCGGCAAATCGACGATCCTGCGGATGCTCGCGGGGCTCGAGAGCGTCACGAGCGGGACGGTCCACATCGGCGAGCGGGACGTGACGCAACTGCCGCCCCGGGAGCGCGACGTGGCCATGGTATTCCAGGACTACGCGCTCTACCCTCACCTGACGGCACGCCAGAACATCTCCCTGGGTTTGCGCCTGCGGAAGGTCCCGAAAGAGGAGATCGACCGCCGTGTGGGCTGGGCGGCGGAGATCCTCGAGCTTCAGCCGTTCCTCGATCGCAAGCCGAAGCAGATGTCCGGGGGGCAGCGGCAGCGCATCGCCATGGGACGGGCCATAGTTCGGGAACCTGCGGTGTTCTTGTTCGATGAGCCGTTGTCCAACCTCGACGCCCACCTGCGTGGGCAGATGCGTCACGAGATCGCCCGCATGCAGCGACGCGTGGGGACCACCACCCTGTACGTGACCCACGACCAGGTTGAGGCCATGACGCTGGGCGATCGGCTGGTGGTCCTCGAGGGCGGGCGCATCCAGCAAGTGGGCCGCCCGATCGACGTCTACCGGGCGCCGGCGAACCGATTCGTGGCCGGCTTCATCGGCACCCCACCCATGAACTTCCTGGAGGGGCACCTGGAGCGCGACCTCGATGGCCTGGTGTTCGTCTCCGAGGCCGTGAGGATTCCGCTGCCGGCCGAGCGACGCCCCGACCCGACGGAACACTCCGGCGAGGCGGTAATGCTAGGCGTTCGCCCCGAGCATCTGGCCCTGGCCGCCGCGCCGGAGCCGGGTACGATCACGGGACAGCTCGTCCTGGCCGAGGTCCTGGGTGCCACGACGCATCTGCATGTCGAGGTGGGCGGCCGCCGACTGATCGCCACGGTCCCCAGCGGGTCGTCGCAGGCGGAGAGCGAACCCCTCACTCTGTCCGTCGAGCGGCGCCGGCTGCACTTTTTCGCAGCCGACGGCTCATCGCTGTTGCCGAACCATCACGATCCTGGCAACGACGTCCCCGGATCCGCGCCGGCATCCAACACCTGATCGCGACGAGGAACACTGGAATGGCAATCACACCACCAGCGGAGCTCCTCACGCGCCACCGAGATAACCCGATCATCACGGCCGCCGATCTGCCGTACTCCGCCAACACCGTGTTCAACCCGGGCGCGACCACCAGCGACGGGGAGACCATCCTGTTGATGCGGGTAGAGGACGGGCGCGGGTTGTCTCACCTCACCGTGGCACGCAGCTCGGACGGTGTGGGAGGATGGCGGATCGACCCCGCTCCGACGTTCGTAGGTGAGCCGGATTCACACCCCAGATCTCCTCGGGGTGTGAAGCTCCGCGAACTCACGGCTCTGCTACGAGATCACAGACGACGCCGGGCGCTATGTGGACGACGTGGACCGC
>JBDLIK010000494.1:0-3450 GCA_039714895.1 Myxococcota bacterium
CGAGACCGGGGTGGAGAAAGCGTCCCTCGACGAAGAGACCGCCGCTCGGATCGGGCCCCACCACGAGACCGTCCAGCCTCGCCAGCACCTCGGACCGGCCATCGGGCGTCTCCGGCCGGGCCGCATCCGAGAGCTTCTGGGCGCGACGTTCGGCGTCGCGCCGGCGCTCGGGGGTGGCGGGGTGGGAGTCGAGCCAGCTCGTGCGGTCCCGCGCCGTTCCGGCGGCCACCTCCTCGCGCTCCAGCGTCGCCAGGAAGCGGGCCAGGGCCTTGGGGTCGTAGCCTGCCCCGGCGGCGATCTCCATGCCGATGCGATCGGCGTCCCGTTCCTGGCCCCGGCCGTAGGGGGCCAGCACCAGTCCCCCGGTGGTCCTTCCGGTCTCGGCGAGGGTCTCGCCGAGACTCGGACTCACCAGGCCCGTGAGCAGCGCCGGGATCCCGGTGGCCAGCGCGAAGGGGGCGGCCACGGTGAGGCGGCGCACGGAGTGGCGCGCGGCGACGTGACCGATCTCGTGGCCGAGCACCGCGGCGAGCTCGTCGGTGTCGTTCACCAGGACCAACAGACCGCGGGAGACGTAGACGTAGCCGCCGGGCAGCGCGAAGGCGTTGGGTTCGGCCACGTCGACGACGGCGAAGCGGTAGGCGACGTCCTGACGGGGCGAACGCCCCGCCAGCCGGGCGCCCAGCTGTCCCACCCACGCCTGGAGCTCCGGGTCGTCGACGAGGCCCATCGACTCCTCCACCTTGCGAGCCTCCGCCCGGCCGATCTCCACCTCCTGGGCTCGGGAGACGAGGACCACCTCCGGGCGACCGGAGACCGGGTTGCGCGCGCAGCCAAGGAGCGACACGCACAGCAGCAGCGCGACGCAGGGTCCGCGTGAGACGAGCAGCATGGCGCGACGGTCCACGATCGGGGCCCGGGGTGCAAGCGGCCGGCTGGCCTTCTCAAGCCTCCGGGCTGGGGAGGAGCGCGGGGAGCAGCTCGCCGATCGGGCCCCGCAGCACCCCGTCCGCCAGGGCGTCCATCTCGGTGGATTCGGCGTTCAGGATCACCACCCGCGCCCCGCTGGCCTTGGCGGTCGGCACCACCCCCGCGATGGGGTACACGCCCAGGGTCGTGCCGATGGCGAGCATCAGGTCGCACTCGCGGGCGGCATGCTCGGCGCGCGCCAGGTCTTCCATCACGAGCCCCTGCCCGAAGGAGATGGTGGCCGACTTGAGGATGCCCCCGCAGCTGCGGCAGGGGGGGTCCTCCTCGCCGGCGCGCACGCGCGCCAGGGCTCGCTCCATGGGGGCGCGTTCGCTGCAGGAGAGGCAGACCACGTCGTGGACGGTTCCGTGGATCTCGACCATGCGCTCCGGGGAGGAGCCCGCCTTCTGGTGCAGCCCGTCCACGTTCTGGGTGATGAGGGTGTGGAGACGCCCCCGGCGCTCCAGCGAGACCAGGGCCCGGTGGCCCGCATTGGGCTCGGCCTGCCAGGCCGGAGACTCCAGGCGGTGCTGCCAGGCTCGTCTGCGGACCTCCGGATCCGCCAGGTAGTGCTGAAGGGTTGCCATCTTCTCGGCGCCGGGATTGCGCGTCCAGACGCCCTGGGGCCCGCGGAAGTCGGGGATCCCAGACTCGGTGGAGATGCCCGCGCCGGTGAGCACGCAGATGCGCCGCGCGTCCTCGATCCAGGAGCGCACCGTCTCGAGGGCTTCTTCGAGGCTGGTTCCGGCCTCCACCACGAGCGGGATTCTGCCACAGCGCGCCGGTCTGGACCGCTCGCTGCCGGCGGGCTGCCCCTCCATTGCCGCCGGGCTGCGGGGCGGCCGAGTCACCGGATTGCCCGAGGGGGCACTCACTCATCGGGCTGGTGTCTCGCTGCAGGTCACGGGCCTGCAAGGGGGAGCTGTGGCGATGGAAGGCTTCGGATACGCAGAGTCGGCGGGGACCGGCCCCTGCGTGTGGGCCATCGGCGGCGGCAAGGGGGGAGTCGGCAAGTCCGTCATCACCTCGAACCTGGCCATCGCCCTCGCCAACCGCGGCCGACGCTGCGTCGTGATCGACGTAGACCTGGGGGGCGCGAACCTCCACACGGTCCTGGGGATGCGCCGTCCGGCTCGCACGCTCTCCCACTTCTTCCGCTCCAATGCGGAGGACCTGGAGGAGGTGGTCTGCGAGACCCCGATTCCCAACCTCTCGCTGGTGACCGGTGCGCGCGAGCTGCTCACCATGGAGGCCGCGAAGAAGCAGCGCTTCCTCGAGGCGGTGCGTCGACTCGACGTGGATCACGTGTTCCTGGATCTGAGCGCCGGCTCCGCGACCTGCGTCGTCGACTTCTTCCTCGCGGCCCGAAACGCCATCCTGGTGGTGCTCCCCGAGCCGACCTCGATCGAGAACGCCTATCAGTTCCTGAAGGCGAGCTTCTACCGCTCGCTCTCCCACGCCACGAAGCAGCCTTCGGTCCGCTACGTGGTGGAGCGGGTGCTCAAGGATCCCGAAGGCCGCCCGAGCTCACCCCGCGAGCTCATCGCGCGGGTCTCCGAGATCGACCGTCCGGCCGGGCGGGCGCTGCTCGAGCGCGTCCAGTCCTGCTCGCCCATGCTGATCGTCAACCAGGCGCGCACCCCCGAGCACCAGCAGATCGGTCCCAGCATCGCCAACGCCTGCCGGGACTTCCTGGGCGTGGAGGTGGAGTACGTGGGCTGTCTCGAATGGGACGAGAAGGTGCACCTGGCCGTGAGCCGCCGGGAACCGATCCTCCAGCTCGTGCCGAGCGCCGGCTTCTGCCGGGATCTGGAGACCCTGGCCATCCGTCTGCTCTCCGAGGAGACCTTCGAAGCCGGCGCCGATCGCATCGAAGTCGAGCGGCGCTACCGGCAGCGCCGTTCCCTCTACGACGAGGACAACCTGGCCACCCACGGCCTGCTCAGTGACGATGCGCGGCGCTCCCAGCTCGACCGCATCGAGTCCGACTATGCGGATCGGGTCCAGGAGGCGCCGTCCATCGGCCAGGAGCCCGCGCGCCAGGAGCCCCTCCTCGAATGGGATGGGGAGGAGGCGCTCGGTGCGTACCTCGGTCGTTGCCGGATGGAGCGGGGGCTCGACCTGAACCAGCTGTATCAGCTCACACGGCTCTCGAGCATCGAGGCGATCGAGGCCGAGGCCTTCGAGCTGCTGCCTCCGGAGCCCTACCTCCAGGCGCATCTGCGCCTCTACGCGCGCACGCTGGGCGTGCCCGATCCCGAAGGCATCGCCTCCAGCTATCTGACGCAGGTCCGCCGGCTGCGGGCCGCGTAGTAGGGCTGCGGGCTTCGCCCGCAGCCATCGGCCTTGCCCGAACGTCCGCGGAGTCCTGCGCCGCTCCGCTCGCTCAGACGGTCCGCTTGCGCACGAACTCGCCGATGCGGGCGATCGCCTCTCGAGCCTCGGGGAGCAGCAGCGCGAAGGCCTGGAAGACGTGGACCA
>JBDLIK010000495.1:0-3431 GCA_039714895.1 Myxococcota bacterium
ACCTCGCGGAGTCGCATGGGAATCACAGGCTTCGTTCGGGCAGTGAGGCGGGCGGAAGCGGCGCGAGGCACGATCCATCGGCCTCCGTCACCGCACGAAACGTGCCGGGTACATTCCTCGCGCCACAACTCGGGTGATGCCGGGCGAGCGCTCGTTCCCGACACTCACCCCACGAGCGCTCTGGAGGGGCGGCATGCACGTTCTGCGCTGGCTGTCATTGGTGACCCTCGTCGCGGTGTCCGCAACCGGAGCGACCGCCGGACCGCGCGAGGTGCTCCTGATCGGCGACTCGATCACGCAGGGCATGGTCTCGGGAGACGGGGGCCTGCCCTACGCCGAGGTCCTCGCCGAGCTGCTCGGCCCCGACTACGACGTCATCAACGCGGGCTGCGGCGGGGCCAGCTCTCTCGACTGGACGCTCAGCCAGCCGGACGTCATCTGCGGCGGCGTCGGGATCCTCGAGCCCGGGCTCTTCGAGGCCCACGCGGAGCCGCACCTCCCGTCGGACCTTGCCGTGGTGCTGCTCGGAACGAACGACGCCTCCGGCTTCTTCGAGCCCATCCCGGTGGAGGTGCCGAGCTACGCCGCCGCCATGAACGAGATCGTCTGGAACCTCCTCGTGGCCCCGACCCGCCACGTGATCCTCATGACTGCGCCCGATCACGACTGGGAGGACCCGGATCGCGTCGCGCGGCTGGCCGGCTATCGCGACGAGATCCTGGCCCTCTGCGACAGCCACCCCCGCATCGCGTGCGGGCCGGACCTCCACCAGCTGCTCGACCTGGGCGTCCACTTCGCGCCCGGCGACGTGCATCCGAACGCCGATGGCCACGCGACGATCGCGACCGAGCTGGCGGAGGTCGTCACGGACGTCACTGCGCCCGCGAGCTGCGGGCTGGGTGGCGAGATCGCGCTGCTGCTGCCGGCGCTGATGGCCGTGCGGCGCCGGCGGCTTCCTCCGTCCTGATCCGATCAGGCGGGTCAGCTGGTCGGGCCGGCGAGATTCGAACTCGCGACCCCCTGAACGCGCGACAGGAGAGTCCGGCAACTGTCGCCGGAGGCGAGGCGCGTCTGCGTCATTTGCCCGCCCTCGATCGCAGACGGTCGAGGTCCCAGACCGCGATTCGCGGCCCCGGCGCCATGCTGCGGTGGTCCGGTGGGCCCCAGAGCCGCTCGAGGCGAGAGGCGAGCCGCTCACCGGAGCGGCGCAGGCGCAGCGCGCGTTGCCGGCCAACCCGGGGGCTCCATTCGCCCATGAGGTCGAGATGTACGACCAACCACCGCGCCCGGGAGGCGAGGAGGTCCGCGGGTTCGGGCCGAACGAGGGTGCGTAGCGCCAGCCGATCGTCGTGGAAGACCCGCTCGTCCGTCGCGACCAGCACGGGCCGTCGGTGGGCACGCTGGTAGACCGGATAGGCCCGGCCGAAGAACCATTCGGTCGGCCAAGGGAACTCGAGCAGGGCCCCGTCCCCATCGAGCCGCTCGTAGATCTCCGGCAGGCGCAGCGTCGATGGCGGGATGGTGAAGACCACCTCTGCGTTGTGGTGGGCGAACGATCCCGCTCGATAGGGGAACTGGACCAGCGGTCCCGCCGCGACCCAGCCAACCGTCAGGAGGATGACGGACAGCCCCGGCGCCAACCGGCCCGTTGCCGGGAGCCTCGCGATGAGGTCACCGAGGCCGCACGCAACGGCCAGAAGGAGGATCGGGAGGAGCACGATCAGGTAGCGGTTCAGTACCACCGAGTCCTGGACGCCGAGGGGTTGGACGACGGCCAGAAAGCCGAGATGCACCGTCACCAGGCTCGCACAGAGGAGCGAGAGCGACCGGCTCCTGCGCCAGAGGACGAGGGCGCCCCATGCGGCGACTCCCCAGAAGAGCACCGCGACCGGCCAGTGCTCCGAGCCCGCGGCCAGCCGCGGCGCGGACAGCATTCCGCGGGTGCGGAAGGTGCCCCCTCCCTGCTTGCTTGAAACGATCTCCCAGAGCGACTCCCAGCCCGGAACCAGAAAGAGCGCGACCAGGGCCGCCAACGCCGCGCCGGCCAAGCCGAGCTCGGTCAGGCCCCGCCGGGCCGACGCACCTCGTCCACGTCGCAGGACAACGTCCCCCAGGCCGTACAGAAGCGGCGCAGCAGCCGCGGGACCGGCCAGCGGGGAGAAGTAGCTCGCCGCCGCGGCCGCCATCGCGTAGCCGCCCAGCCGGCCGAGACCGCCCTGCCGCTGCCACCAGGCGAGGAACAGGAACGCGGCAACTGGTGCCAGCAAGGCGATCGGCATGTAGGGCCGGGCGATCCGACTGTAGAGGACCAGGTTTGGGGAGAGGGCGAGGAGCGCGGCGAAAAGGAGGGCCGCCGTGTGCCCGATCCACCGCCGCGCCAAGAGTGGCAGGAGGCCGACCGCCGCGACCCCAGCCACGAGAACCGGCACACGCAGAGCCAGGTCGCTCAGCGGCAGTCCCGCGGCAAGCAACAGGCCGCCGTAGGTGGCCAGCGGAAGGGAGGGATCGGCCTGCTGGTAGGTCGCGTAGAGGCTCGAGACCGGGAGGATCAACGCTGCCCGGACGGCATGGAACTCGTCACCGCCGAAGATCTGTCCTGACAGGTTCCAGAGGCGTGCCCCAGCGCCTACAGCGATGCAGACGGCGAAGGCGCCAGTTTCAGTGGAGCGAACGGCCAAGCTTCCGCGGTTCGCGTCAGGCCAGCCAGCGCCCGAATGGGGTTCCGTAGAGGATGCGGATGAAGCGCTGCATGCTGTCCTCGGTCTTGCGGGTGTACGGGCAGCCGCCCTGGATCGGGCGCTTGCCCTTCTTGTCGGCGAGGATCGGATGCGGGTGGGAGTAGCCGCGGAGCGCGCCCTGGACGGAGCGGTAGAGGTCGGCCGGGAAGCCCGCTTCCTCCGTGACCTTCTTGACGAGCAGCGCCGAGATGGCCGTCAGCGACCCGAAGCCCCCGTTGCGCTCACAGACCGCATCCCTCGTCCCGAAGCTCTCGAACAGGGCATTGATGAAGGTCGGCTCACCACATGGGCACAGGAAGATGGCGTTGACCCAAAGCCGCTCGCTCCAGCCGTTGGGCCCGTCGAGCTGCTGCGGCCCTGCCGAGTACGCGGTGATCGATCGTGCTTGGCCGTCCCGCCTGCAGTGCAGACGGCGGAACTCGAGGTCTCTCGGAAGCTCAACCGGTCGATAGGTCTTTCGCACGATCGGTCCGCACACCACCCGCACACCTGGGCGGGGTGCGGATCGAGCCAACTGCTGGTCGGGCCGGCGAGATTCGAACTCGCGACCCCCTGAACCCCATTCAGGTGCGCTACCAGACTGCGCCACGGCCCGACCGAAGCGAAGGGGTAGCCCCTGCCTCAACCGCTGTCGACCGAGGCTCCTCCGCCGCGTGAACCGCGGTCGATCGGGCGCGCCCACTTCCCGGACGG
>JBDLIK010000496.1:0-3430 GCA_039714895.1 Myxococcota bacterium
AGGCAGAGCCGTCTCGACGAGCCTCGAAGCGCCGCGTTCGACGCGAGGGAGACCGACTCGACGAGGTGGACCGGATCCTCGACAAGATCCGCGAGAGCGGGATCGACGCACTCACGCCCAAGGAGCGCGAGTTTCTGGACGACATGAGCCGGAGGTATCGAGGCTCCGGCTGACCCTTTCGACCCCCCGGCCACCCGCCTAGAATTGGATCCCCCGACAACTCTGCGTCCCGACGAAGTGAAGGAGGAATAGATGGTGCCGTCCGCCCCCGAGTATGAATCCTCTCTGATCCGCAACATCGCCGTGATGGGCCACGGTGGGGCCGGGAAGACCACCCTGGTCGACGCGATGGCCTACATCGGTGGAGCGACCCGCCGGCGCGGGCATGTGGAACGTGGCAACGCGCTCACCGATTTCACCCCCGAAGAGACCGAGCACGGAATATCCATCAACCTCGCCGTCGCGCCCGTGCCCTGGAAGGGCGTCAAGCTGAACCTCATCGACACGCCGGGCTTTGCGGACTTCTTCGGCGAAGTCAAGGCGGCCGTGCGCGTCGTGGACGGCGCCCTGGTGGTGATCAACGCCCAGGACGGCGTCGAGATCGGCACCGAGAAGGCATGGGAGGCCTGTGAGGACCGGGGGATCCCCCGGCTCGTGTTCATCTCCATGATGGGCCGGGAGAACGCCTCGTTCGAGGACGTCTTCCAGCAGGTCAAGGCGGACCTCTCCGGCGGCGCCATCCCCGTGGAGGTGCCGATCGGTTCCGGCGAGGGGTTCAGGGGGATCGTCAACCTCTTCTCCGGCCGCGCCCACATGTACCGATCTGGCTCGAGCAAGGGCGAGCACGACGATGCGGAGATCCCCGAAGAGCTTCAGGCCACCGTCGATCGGTACCGCGAGGATCTGATCGAAACGATCGCCAGCGCGGACGACGAGCTCCTGGAGGCCTACCTCGAGGGCGAGGAGTTGGATCGCGAGCGCATCCTCGAGGTCATGGCCGCGGCGATGAGGCGGGGCGAGCTGTTTCCGGTGTTCTGCGGCTCCGGGGAGTCCGGCTGGGGGGTTCGGGCCGTCATGAACAAGCTCGTCGAGCTGATGCCCTCGCCCGAGCAGGCGGGGCCGTTCCTGGCCGAGGGCAGGAACGGGGACGCCGTGGAGCTCGCCGGGGTGGACAGCGATCCGTTCACGGCGATGGTCTTCAAGACCACGTCGGAGCCGCACGTCGGCGAGCTCTCCTACTTCCGGGTCTTCAGCGGCACCGTCGACAACGGCGCCGCGGTCTACAACCCGGCGCACACCACTCCGGAGAGGATCTCGCATCTCGCCACGCCGGCCGGGGAACGGCGAAACGAGACGCCGCGTTTGCACGCCGGCGATATCGGAGTCGTGGCCAAGCTGAAGGACACGCACACGGGAGACACCCTTTGTGCCGAGGGGAGGCGACTGACGCTGCCCGGAATCGAGTGGCCCGCTACGGACAACTCGATAGCGGTGACACCCAGGCACCGGGGGGATGAGGACAAGCTGGCAACCGGCCTCAACAAGCTGCACGAAGAGGATCCGACCTTCCGGTCAGGCTACGAGCCCGAGTTGGGACAGACGATCGCGCGCGGCTGCGGCGAGCTGCACCTGAACGTCTGCTTCGAGAAGCTCCGGCGGAAGTATCACGTCGAGGTGGACACGGAGGACCCGCGGATCCCCTATCGGGAGACGCTCACGCAGACGGCCGAAGGACAGGGACGTCACAAGAAGCAGACCGGCGGGCGCGGCCAATTCGGAGACTGCTGGATTCGGCTGAAACCGGTGGAGCGCGGCGAGGGTTACCAGTTCGTCAACCGGATCAAGGGCGGCGTCATACCCCACAAGTTCGTACCGGCCGTCGACAAGGGAATCCAGGCCGCCGCGTCCAGAGGGGTGCTCGCCGGCTACCCCGTGGTCGACTTCGAGGCGGAGTGCTACGACGGCTCGTACCACTCGGTCGACAGCTCCGAGCAGGCGTTCAAGGTGGCGGGCTCGATAGCGTTCAGGACCGTGGCTCGGAGCGCCAGTCCCGTCCTGCTGGAGCCGATCATGGAGGTGGAGGTTCGAACGCCCGAGGACTTCATGGGCGAGGTGATCGGCGATCTGAACCAGAGGCGAGGGCGGATCCTGGGGATGGATTCGAAGGGTCGATGGCAGGTCGTGCGGGCCACCGTTCCGCTCGCAGAGCTGCACAAGTACGCGGCGGCCGTCCGATCCCTCACGCAGGGCAAGGGCACGCACACCCGGACGCTCCAGGGATACGAGCCCGTGCCTCCGCACGTGGCCGAGAAGGTGGTCGCCGAAGCCGAGCAGAAGCGCGAGGCGGCGCTGGCTGCACGCTGATGGCCGCGTGCGAAGCTTGATGGAGTAGAGGCTTGTCCGGACACAGCAAGTGGGCGCAGATCAAGCGCCAAAAGGCCAGGAACGACCAGGCCCGCGGCAAGATGTTCTCGAAGCTGGCGCGCGAGATCACGGTCGCCGCCCGCCAGGCCGGAGGCGACCCCAACTTCAACCCCCGCCTACGCACGGCCGTCGATAACGCGAAGGCCGAGAACATGCCCAACGAGAACATCGATCGGGCGGTCAAGCGCGGCACGGGGGCCCTGCCGGGCGCCAGCTACGAGGAGTGCACCTACGAGGGGTACGGCCCGGGCGGCGCAGCCCTCTTTCTGGAGTGCCTCACCGACAACCAGAACCGGACCATCGCGGAGGTGAGACACCTGTTCGACAAGAGGGGTGGCAACCTCGGGGTGGACGGCTCGGTGTCCTGGATGTTCGACCGTCTGGGTCAGATCTACGTCGATGCGGGCCGCTACGACGAGGATGCGCTGCTCGAGGCTGCGGTCATGGCTGGCGCATCGAACATGCAGGGCGAGGGGGACGTCTTCCTGATCACCTGCCAGCCCGGGGACTTCCACTCGGTACAGGAGGGAATCCGCCAGGCGGGGATCGAGATCCGCGAGGCCGAGCTGGGCATGGTCCCGAAGTCCGAGGTGCACGTCGAGGGCCGGGAGGCCGAGCGCCTGCTCGGGCTACTGGCCGCGTTGGAGGAGCACGACGACGTGCAGCGGGTCTACTCGAACATGGATGTGGACGAGGAGGCGCTCGCGGCAGCGGCTTCCTGACATCCACCGGGGGCGGGCCGAAGGGTCCCGGGTCTCGCTTTACGGGCTTTGGGCGGCGAGACCCCGCAGCGCAGCGAGGAGGCTCGCCGCCGTCGCCCTGAATCGCTCGCCGCGGGATCCCTTCGGCCCTCCGGCGGCGACGGCCATCACCAAGCTCCGGGCGGTAGGCCTTGGCGCCTCCCCGGACTCAGTGGGCCTGCGGTTCTGTCGACGCCGCGATACCTCTCCGGCCCAGCGGCGGCAGCGAGCCGGCTTGCCGACCTCCCGGCCTCCCTATTTGGACG
>JBDLIK010000497.1:0-3428 GCA_039714895.1 Myxococcota bacterium
GCACTCCTGCGCTCCCTCGAGCCCGACGCTCGTTTCCCGGCCTACGTGGAAAGGGTCGGCGTGCTGTTCGACCTGGCGCAGTCCCGTGTCCGGGAGCTGCTGGACGCGGTCTCCCGGGTGATGCAGTCCCCGTGGGAGGAGGGGCGCGTCCCCGGCGTCCGCCTGCTGCACTTCGATGGCGGGCCGCGCCTGGCCACGGCTGACTGCGGTCTCGTATACATCGAGGCGGACGTGTCCTATCCCGGGCACCGCCATCGTGGCGACGAGTGGAGCCTCGTCCTCCAGGGGGAGGCCGAGGAGGATGGCGGCCGCCTCTGGGCAGCCGGCGATCTCGTGCATCGGCCCGCCGGGAGCTCCCACTCCTTCCACACCCTGGGACAGGTACCCTTCGTCTTCGCAGTGGCCGTCCACGACGGCATCGAATACGAGTCGGACTGACGACCGCCTCGGGCGAGCACCCGTCGCCCCTCCAGACTCCGTACGATCGATTCTTCCCGCCGCCTTGGTTCCGATCCCGAACCGCTCGCCGGGCTCGTCCGTACTCTCCCTGACATGGAGGAGCCATGAGGACCCCGCGCACGATCTTTGCTCTCTCCCTCGGCCTGCTGACGGTCGGAGCGATCTTGTTCTCCCGCGCTGCCCCGGAGCCCGCGCTCTCGGGAAGCGTCGGCTCCCTCGCCATCGCGACAGCCGCCTTGCCCGGCGCGGAGCCCACCGACCGGGAGATCGCCCGTCTCCAGGAGCGCGTCCGGACGTCTCCGGATTCGCGCGCCGCGCTGGAGC
This sequence comes from Myxococcota bacterium, assembly GCA_039714895.1. Lineage (GTDB taxonomy): Bacteria > Myxococcota_A > UBA9160 > UBA9160 > DASRUS01 > JBDLIK01. The sequence continues at coordinate 784 of JBDLIK010000497.1, forward strand.
GCCTGGGCTGGACACTCGTCGGAAAGGCACGGGAGACGGGGGATGCGGGCTACTACCGGCTCGCGGAGCACGCGGCGCTCGCGCTGCGGGACAGCGATCCCCTGGCCTCGACCCTGCTTCGGGGGCATGTGCTCCACGCACTCCACCGCTTCGACGAGGCCGAACGTCTGGCTCGGCAGCTCGTCGGGGAGCGCGGTCTGGCCTTCGACCACGGTCTCCTGGGGGATGTGCTCCTGGATCGCGGCGACGTCGAGGGGGCGATCGGGGCCTACCAGCGCATGCTCGATCAGCGCCCGGACGCCCATGCCCAGGTGAGAGCCTCTCGCGTCCGCCATCTGAGAGGGGACGTGGAGGGGGCGCTCGAGGCGCTCCGGGACGCCGCCCAGGCGGTCGGGATCCGCAGTCGGGAGAGCTACGCCTGGATCCAGTCCGAGCTCGCGTTGAGGGAGTTCGAGGCGGGCGACTTCTCCGCGGCCCTAGCAGACCTCCAAGCGGCGCTGGAGATCGTTCCGTCCTTCCCTCGCGCCCTGGCCCTCGAGGGTCGAATCCTCCTGGCCGAGGGACGGGCTGCGGACGCCGTGACCCCGCTCCGGGAGGCGGCTGCGCGCACGCCGTTCCCGGACGTGCTCTGGACTCTTGTCGACGCCCTCGAGGCAGCCGGCCGTTCCTCCGAAGCTCGCGCGACGCAGGCACGTCTTCTCGCCTCCGGCGAGCGAGTCGACCCGCGCGGCTTCGCCCTCTTCCTGGCGAGTCGCGGGCTCGAGCCGGAGCGGGCGGTTGGCCTGGCCAGACGCGAGCTCGAGCGCCGTCGGGACGTCTACAGCTTCGACGCCCTGGCCTGGAGCGAGCTCGCCGCCGGCGACACCGCCGCCGCCCGGGGGCACATTCGCCGGGCCCTCGCGGAGGGTACCCACGACGCGCGCCTCTTCTTGCACGCCGGTGTGATCGCCGCCCGAAGCGGTGCCCCGGCGAAGGCCAGCGATTGGCTGACTCGGGCCCGCGCCCTCGAGCATACGCTCCTTCCCTCGGAACGCGCCCTGCTCGACCGCCAGCTCGCATCCCCGTCCGCCGAGCAGAGCTGACGCGGATCGTTTCCGAAACACCCACAAGAGGAGAATCGAGATGGGTTTCAAGGTTCGACCCCAGCGAGGGATCCGCTGCCTGGCCGCGCTGGCACTCGCCCTGGGCCTCGGAGCGCCCGGCGCCCTGGCTTCCAGCCATATGGACGCTCCGCTCATCACCCTGGACGACCCGGCCAACACGACCGACGTCTACGCCTTCGTGTCGGAGCGCAACGGCGAGGAGTACCTGACGACCGCGCTCGCGGTGTATCCCTTCGAGGAGCCGGGCATCGGCCCGAACGCCTACCGCTTCGACGACAACGTGCTCTATGAGATCCACGTGGCAACGGGCGAGGGCGTGCGGACGGGCGAGGCGCGCTTCAGCTACCAGTTCGAGTTCGAGACGCAGTTCCGGGCTCGGGACACCATCCTGCAGTCCTATGACGTAAGGCAACAGCCCTTCGTCGCGAACGTTGGCGATGCAGCCCAGAACCTGACGCAGACCTACACCGTCACCGCGATCGATCGTCGGGCCAGGGGCCGGGAGCGCGGGGGCTTGGTGCTCGGCAAGGGCATCGTGCCCCCCAACAACCAGGGGAACGTGACACCCTTCTACAACCAGGCTGACGATGGTGAGAACCCCGCCAAGGGCGGAGTCGATCGGGGCGGCGAGCTCGACCGCTACACCCACCAGGCCATCGCCCGGCTCGAGGGCGGCTACGTGGCCTTCGCGGGCCAGCGGGATGACGGCTTCTACGCGGACATCCAGGCCATCTTCGAGGGTCTGCGCTTCCGGAGCGGAGCGGACCGCTTCGACAGTCAGGCTGGGTTCAACCTCCACACCATCGTGCTCGACATCCCGATCCGAGCGCTCGGTGGGGACCGGCAGGTGGTCGGGGTCTACGCCACCACCAGCCGCGCGCGCACCACCGTGCTGCGCTCTAACAACGGGCGCTCCAGGAAGGGCCGCTCCGGGAAGCGCGACACGGTCTCGCGGACGTGGGTGCAGGTGGGCCGTCAGGGCAACCCGCTCTTCGCCGAAGGCTTCGTCGCCATCGAGGACAAGGATCTCTACAACCGCACGAGTCCGACCCGGGACGCCGAGCTGTTCCAGGAGTACGCGCAGGAGCCGGAGCTCGCCAAGCTCGTGAACCTCGTGCTCTCCGTCGATCCGCCCGTGGTCGAACAGGACCGCAGCGATCTCGTCGGGATCTTCGTCCCCGATCTGATCCGCGTGGACCTCTCCACGGGCCCCGCCCGACTGGGGGGAGGGACGGGCGACGACGCGCTCTTCTCGCGGCTCTCCATCTTCGGTGGCGATACGCTGTCGAGCCAGGTCCAGGCCGGCCTGTTCGGCGACGGCACCGTTCCCGGGGGATTCCCCAACGGGCGCCGCTTCGGCGACGACGTGGTGGACATCGCCATCGCTGCGCTGGTCTCCGACCTTCGGGATCCCCGGAGTCTCTTCATCCGGGTGTTCGACGGCATCGACAACGTGAGCGAGAACGACATCAGCTTCAACAAGGAGTTCCCCTACGCGGCGACTCCGCTGAACGGTCGCAACCACGCCCATCACTAGTTGTG
>JBDLIK010000498.1:0-3420 GCA_039714895.1 Myxococcota bacterium
CGCCCGCCGGTAGCCAGCACACCCCCACAGGAGGTACCGACCCGACATGGACAAGCGCTTCGCCCCCGAAGAGGAAAACGAGATCGACGAGACCGGCTACGTGCAGTGCGACGGAGAGTGCGACGAGAAGGACGTGAGCCAGGACCACATCGGCCACTGGAAGTGCTTGCCCATCGGCACCCCGCCGTGCGCCCCCGGCTGCAAGTGCCTGCCGTTCCGCAAGGACCTGGATGAGGAGGACAGCGAGTGGGAGCTGGTCGATCGGCACCCCGACGACTCCTACGACAAGCCGGTGGGGGGGAACTGGTCGTATCGGTGCTGGTGCGTGAAGAAGAAGTCGTGAGGGGGATCAGTTGAGATCAAAGAGATCCTCGGCTGAGAAGTGCACGATCCGGCCCTCGGTCGCCTCGTCCTCCACTTCGCCGTCGACGCCGCGCCCGGAAAAGATGGCGAAGCGGACATCACGAACTCCGGACATTTCGCGCAGGACGAGATCGGCCCGGGAGCGCAACCGCCGCAGATCGGCGCCGCGGACGACGCCCCATTTGCATTCGGCGAGCAGCAGCTCGCCCTCCGGACCGAGGGCGACGACGTCGATCTCGTTTCGCGAAGTGGCGTCCCACCATTCGCCGACGCGCATGGGGGCGAACGGCAGCCCCGTGCTTCTCCGCACGAAATCCCGGCAGACCCGCTCGAACACACTCCCCATGTGGTCGTCCAGTCCGGGGGCCACCCGGTGCTTCCAGAGTCGCGCTCCCGGCGTGAGGCCGATCATGCCGGCGCTGACCATCGGTGACACGAAGCGGTGCCAAAACGCCAGGTAGGGATCCGCGATCCGGTACACGGCGCGCTTTGACTTGGTCGGGTTGCGCTCGGTGATCGGGACCACGCGGTCGATGAGACGCATCCCGATCAGCCACTGGAGCGCGCGGCTCAGCGACCCACCCTCGCGTCCAATGCGGCTCGTGAGCCTCTGCCAGGTCCGTTCGCCGTGGGCGATCGCCTCGACTACGGAATAGTGTACGCGTGCGTCGGCGAGGAACGCATCGAGGAGGTGCTGGGCCTCGTCCACGAGGCGCCCTGCCTGCGACAACACGTGCTCGGCCACGTTGTGCTCTATCGGCGTCGCGGGATCCAGCAGCGCCAGGTGCCCGGGCAGGCCCCCGAAGATCCCGTACGCACGCAGACGATCCCGCGCCGAATAGCCGGCCAGGAACGCAGCCGCCGCTTCGTAGTCGAACGGCTCGATGTCGAGGCGGAGCGTGCGCCGTCCGTAGAGCGGCTGGTCGGCGGCTTCGAGCTGACGCATGGCGGTGATGTGCGAGCCGCTCAACACCAGCTTGATGCGCGTGTCCTGCCACCGGTGATCCCACAGCGACTGAACGATGGATGCCAGCGCCGGTGCGCTAGCGGTCAGGTACGGAAACTCGTCCAGGACCAGCAAGAACGGTTTCATACCTGCGCGGTCGGTCAGGTAGCCGAGGAGCGACTCCCAGTCGGGGAAGGGCGCCCCTCTAACAAGGGCCGGATCAACGAAGTGCTCCCCCACGATGGCTGAAAGGCGAAGGAGCTGCTCCGGCTCGGTGCGCCTGGTCGCTTGGTAGTAGATGCCCCCGACCGCACGGGCGAAGCGGGCGAGGAGGAAGCTCTTCCCTACCCGCCGCCTCCCGATGACGAACGCCAGATCGGGGCGCTGCCGGCGCCAGAGGCGGTCGAGCTCGGCCCACTCCGCCTCACGATCGAGAAGGTCGACGGGTCGCGCGACAGTTCCGTTCTCGGTACTTCCAGACATGGTAGTACCAGTATTGGAAGTATCGTTGGATGTGTCAAGGCTCAGTCGGAGGCGGAGCGCCTACCGCACCTCCTCCAGAACCGCCTCGAAGATCTCGAACCCACGCGTGGCCCCGTCGCGGTTCCTTAAGTTGGTCGATACGACGAGGTCGAGCGCGGGCACGACGAACACGTGCTGGCCGCCGTAACCCCAGCCGAAGATGACCTCACCCGAGGCCCCCCCGGCCGTGGGGCGGGGCAGGGAGGTGAGCCAGCTCGATCTCGACCGCGAGCGAGAGGTCGGCGGCGGCCGACGGGTCGGGCGGGCTCGAGGCGCTGGGGCGGTGGGCCCATCGCCGCAGGCGCCGAGGAGGATGAGGAGGGCCGCGGGTTGGAGGCCCGAGGTCAGGGCTGTGCGAAGGCGCATGCGGCGCTGCCGGGGTGAGGTGGATCGCGACGCATGAAAAACGCGCCCGGGGGCGGGCGCGTGACGGGGGATAGCCAACGGAGACGTTTCCGCGGAAACGCGGGCCGGGGGAGCGAAACTCCTGTTTGCCCCCCCCGGCCGTGTGGGCTCACCCAGCCGGCGCGGCGAGCTGCGACGTCAGCGGGCCGTCCGACATTCCTACGCCGCGTGGGACAGGGCCGGAACGCCGTGTATCATGGTCGCTCGGCTCACATCGATTTGGGCGAACATCGGGGCACACTCCTCCGATGACTCCGCGAGACGAGCCGCGCGCTGAGCATCCTCCGGAGTCTCCCACCATACCACCTCGATCCACCTGCCTCCATCCTCGGACCGAGACAGGTCTCGGGAGATGAAGCCGCTCTGCGCTCGCGCCCACTCTGAAACGGCCTCGGCGTTCGCCAGAAAACTCGCTTCGTCGACTCCTGCCAGGAGTTCGAACACCACCAGCTCGAGGATCTTCTTCGACATGTTCCGACCTTCCGCGTACGGGGAATGCTATTATAGAACGATGACCGCGCGCCGAGCCGAGCAGCTGTTCCTCCGCAATCTCGAGGTTGCTCGCGAGCGAGGAGAGCTGTCGCCCGATAGAGACCCGAGGGCGCTCGCCAAGTTCTTGGCCGCCTACGATCAAGGCCTGGCCACGTATGGCATCGTCCGGCCCCGGGGTCGATTCAAGTCGTCGATGATGCAGGAGCTGAGGAATCTGCTGGGGGTGGGGGGCGAGGTCGACTAGCCGGAGCAGTTAGAACTGAACCGCCCCGGGATTGCCGGAGACTCCGGACCGGTTCGTGCGGTGCCTACGGGCGTTGGCGTCGGTCTCGAACCCGGCGGCGGCGGAGGTGGAGAGGAGGGCTTCGTTTGGCCGCGTAAGAGTTCACGATCCACAGGAAGCACGAGGAGGCGATCGATGGATCTGGGACTGGACGGGAAGCGCGCGATCATCACCGGGGGCAGCAGGGGCATCGGCCGAGCCACGGCCGAGGTCCTCGCCGCGGAGGGCTGCGCGGTGGCGATCTGTGCACGTAGTGAAGAGGGTGTCAATAAGGCGCTCGAGAGCCTCCGGGCGGGCGCAGCGACCGCGATCGGGAGCGCGGTCGACGTCGCCGACGGGCCGAGCCTCGAGCGGTGGGTGGCCGACTCGGCCGAGGCGCTCGGCGGGGTCGACATCGTCGTGGCCAACG
>JBDLIK010000499.1:0-3416 GCA_039714895.1 Myxococcota bacterium
CCCGACGGGCGGGACGGTCCACGAACCACGCCAGCAGGTCGAGGTCGTGGCAGGTCTTGGCGAGCACGATGGGTGCCGCCAGCTGATGGTTGCGAAACTTCCCGCGCACGTAGGAGTGGGCCATGTGCCAGAAGGCCACGTTCTCCTTCAGCTCGAGGTGCACCAGCTGGCCGAGGGCTCCGCTCTCGAGGATCTCCTTCACCTTGTGGTAGAAGGGCACGTAGCGCAGCACATGCGAGATCTGGAGCATGCATCCGGCCTTCTCGGCGGCCGCCACGACGCGCACGCAATCTACGGCGTCGGTCGCCATGGGCTTTTCCAGCAGGACGTGGTAGCCCCGGGCGACCGCTGCCAGCAGCGGCTCCACGTGAAGGGTGTCTCCCGTGGCGACGATGGCCACAGCCGCCCGGCGGGGCAGATCGAGGAGGCGCTTCCAGTCCGGGTGCACGGCTTCGGCGCCGAGCCCGTGCTCCCTCGCCACCGCCTCGCGCCGCTCGGGAACGGGGTCGGCCACGGCGACGATCCGCAAGCGTTCGGGGTGGCGGAGCGCGTAGCCTCCGTAGGTGAAGCGGCCCCGGTTTCCGGCACCGATCAGCACGGCCTCCACCTGGGTCACGCTCGCCTCCTCCGGCGCCCTCCGCGCGGGCGACCGCTATACTAACGCGCCCCGATGCCTGCCTCGGACCTGGAGATCCTGCGACGCGCGCTCAAGATCGGTGCCTATCGGCGCCACATCCTGCTATGCACCCACGGCGACTGTGCACCGGGGGAGCAGGCCGATGCCTCCTGGCAGTTCCTGAAGAAGCGGCTGCGACAGCTCGGTCTCGCCGACGCCGAAGGGGGCGTCTACCGCACCAAGGTGGACTGCCTGCGCATCTGCCGGCAGGGACCCATCGCCGTGGTCTACCCCGAGGGCATCTGGTACCACGGCTGCACGCCCGAAGTCCTGGAACGGATCATCCAGGAGCACCTCATCGGAGGCCGCCCGGTGGAAGCCCTGGCCTTCGCGCGCAATCCCTTCGGGACGTCTCCCGCCCCGGAGCCGACCTCTTGAGACAGAGCCTGCTGCGCGGCCGCGAGCAGCTGGAGATCGGAGCCATGGCCGTGGAGGGCGAAGGCTCCGTGGCCATCGGACTCTCCCGGGGCGGAGCCCCCAAGCGCTACCCCCACCGTGATCCCAACGAGGACGCGGCGCTGTTCGCCGCCGGCCCGGGTGGGGTCCTGCTCGCCGTGGCCGACGCCCACGACGGAGAGGTGGCGGCGACGGCTGCCCTCGAACAGCTGCTCGACCGAGCCGCTCCCCGCTGGACCGCCGCCCTGCCGCTGTCCCCGGACAGCTGGCGAGACGAAGTGCTGGCCGAGCTCGTGCTCTCGAACGGCGGCGTTCTAGAGGCACGCCGGGCCGGCGATACCCCCGACTCGTGCACGACCCTCACCCTCGCCGTGGTGCGCCCGGAGCAGAGACTACTTCTGCACGCGAGTCTCGGGGACAGCCATCTCTTCCAGGTGGGTGCCACCGGGGTGGTGGACCACGGGGCTCGCAGCTCGCGGGAGGCGCGGCACGCGCTCGGCTCGTATTTCCTGGGCTGGGGGGCCGAGACCCGGGACTCCCTCGTCACGAAGTGCCGCATCGGAGCCGATCTGCTCGGAGACGCCCGCGCCGTGGTCCTCGCAACGGACGGGATCTCGGAGCGGAACATCGGGCTCGCCGACCCCGGAGCCGCGGTGGCCCGCTGCGTGCGCGAGGCGGCCGAGGAGGACCCATCGCTGCGTCCGCTGCGCCTGACGCGACGGGTGGTGGAGAGCGCCCTCGAGGCGCAGGCCAGGAATCGCGCCGGAGACAACGTCGGCGTCGCTGTGTTCTGGTGCGGGACGGCTTCCTAGGAGCCTGCCACGAGCGAGACCACGCGCTCGGCGACGGCCGGTGCGGCGGTGAGCCCCGGCGACTCGATGCCGAGGAGGTTCACGAAGCCCGGCAGCCCCCGGTCCGACTCTTCGACCACCACGAAGTCCCGGAAGGCTTCGCCCGGGCCGGCGAGCTTCGGCCGCATCCCGGCGAAGTCGGGGCTCAACCAATCCACCTGCATCGATGGGGCGTAGCGCCGGATGGCCGCGCAGAAGACATCCCGCTTGCGCGCATCCACGTCGAAGCCGAGCGTCTCGACGTACTCGGCGTCGGGCCCGAAGCGGATGCGTCCCTCCAGGTCGAGGGTGGCATGGATGCCGAGGCCGGCCCCACTCGGCAGCGGATAGACGAGGTGGGTGAAGCGGAACGGCGCGCTCGGAGCAAGCGCGAAGTAGTCGCCCTTGCAGGGGTGATGGCGATAGCCGCAGGCGTCCGGATCGAGGCCGACGGCCGCGGCGAGCCGGTCCGCGGCGAGGCCGGCGGCGTTCACCACGACGTCGGTCTCGAGCCGCTCCCGCTCGCGCCCTCCGCGCGCCAGATCCAGCCGGTAGCCCTCCGGGGTCCGGGAGAGCCCGAGTACCTCCGCCCCGAGCGCCAGCACGGCGCCGTGAGCCTCCGCCTCCGCCGCGTAGGAGAGCGCCAGCCCGTGGGCATCGACGATGCCCGTGGCCGGCGACCACAGCGCCGCCCGGCCCCGGACGTCGGGCTCGAGCGCCGCGAGCCGCTTTGCGTCCAGGAGCTCGAGGCCGAGCGCGCCGTTGCGCCTCCCTCGCTCGCATAGAGACTCGAGCGCCGGGACCTCGCTGGCCTCGGCTGCGACCACCACCTTGCCGAGAATCCGGTGTGGGATCCGCAGCCGCAGGCAGCGCTCCACCACCAGCTCACGGCCGCGCACGCACAGACGTGCCTTGAGCGAGCCCTCGGGATAGTAGAGCCCCGCGTGCAGGACCTCGCTGTTCCGGCTCGTGCCCTCCCGACCGAAGCCGTCGCGCCGCTCGAGAAGCACCACCCCATGGCCTGCGCGCGCCAACGCCGCGGCGCAGGCCAGGCCGACGACTCCCCCGCCCACCACCGCGACCTGCGCGGCGCGGCTCACGGTGGCTTCGGGGTTCCGGAGCGGAGCAGAGAGAGAAAGGCCGTCCTCTGGGAGGAGCCTCCCGCGATCAGCAGACCAACGAAGATGGCCAGGTAGAGCCCGATGAACCCGATGCGCACGCGCGTATCCGGCAGCACGAGCTGAGCCAGGAAGAGAATGGCCAGCAGCCAGGCCTCCCAGCGCCCGAAGCGCAGGTTCGCGATCAGGAAGGCCGCCACCAGCGACTGCGCCGAGGTGAGCCACAGCTCCTCGGTCTGGCGTGCGTCCAGCGGCAGGCCGCGCAGGGTTCCGGAGGAGAGCGAGAAGGCGATCGGGAGGGCGCCCACCAGCAGCGTCCACTGATTCACCTTCGACGAGATGAGCGCCGCCATCCCCACGGATCCACGCAGCCGCAGCGCGAACAAGATCGCGATC
>JBDLIK010000500.1:0-3408 GCA_039714895.1 Myxococcota bacterium
GCGCTTTCCCCTAGAACGGCACCCCGCCTTGCTCGACGGCACCCGGGCACCAGGTTGATCGGCCCCCCGGAAGGTTTCCGGGGGGCCGCTTGTTTCCGGCCGCTGTCGATCGCCTCAGCTCGGGTCCTGGCCATCGCGGAGGGCGTCGGTCACCTCGCCCCCGAACTCGCGCACGAACCAGCGCTTGAGCTCCGGGGCTTCTCGCAGATCTTCGCCGCGGCTGGGGTTCGCAAAGGCGATGGCCTCGAGGGCCGAGTTCGGGCAGAGCACGCCCGGGTCGAGCGCGAGCTCCCGGGATCGTGTGCCCCGCCAGCGCTTGAGGGCCACCAGCCGGCGCTCGGTGGTCCGGTCCATGCGTCGTCTCGAGCCCGAGCCATTGCCCTTGGGAATCGGGCCGTGCGTCTTCTTCTCTCCCCGCGCCACCGCCCCCAGGATGTCGCGACCGAAGCGCCTCAGGATGAGCTCGGTGACCCCCTTGATGCGCCCGAGGGCCGCAGGGCTGCTGGGCTGGGACTGGGCGATCTCCAGCAGCGTCCGGTTCCCCAGCACCTTGAAGGGGGGGCGGTCGAGCTGGCGGGCCCGGCGATCCCGCATCATGTACACCTCGCGGAGGACGGCCAGGCTGGTGGGATCGAGCAGTCGGGCTCCCTTGATGCGCACGTATCCGAGACGATCGAACTCCCGTTCGGGCCACTCTCGCTGGCGCAGGGTCTCGAACTCCTCCTGGGCCCACTCGAGGCGTCCGGCCTCACGCAGCTCCTTCTCCAGGCGCTCCGCGAGCTCGAGCAGATAGGTCACGTCCGCAGCGGCGTAGGTGAGCTGACTCTCCCGCAAGGGACGATGGGACCAGTCGGAGCGCTGCTCGTCCTTCGGGAGCTTCACGCCGAAGTGGCGCTCGCACAGCGCCGCCAGGCCGATGGAGGGATAGCCGAGGAGCTGGGCGCTGATCATGGTGTCGAACAGATTCACGAAGCGGAAGCTGCAGTCGCGCTTCAGCACGTAGAGGTCGTACTCGGCCGCGTGGAAGATCTTCCGGACCTTCTTCGCAGCGAACACCGGGGCGAGCGCGGCGAGCTCCGGGGACCCTCCCAGGGCGATGGGGTCGACCAGGAAGGTGCGGTCCTTGGTGCCGATCTGCACCAGACACACCTTGTCATAGTAGTGGTAGAAGCTGTCCGCCTCGGTATCGATGGCGATGACGGGCTCGTCGAGCAGCTCCTGAGCGAGGCCACGGAGATCGGAAGTGTTCTCAATGCGCTCGAAGTCGGCCACGACGCACGCGCCCCAGGGTCCGCAAGGTTGTCGGAACGGATCGGATGGGAGCTGCACCGTCAAGGGAGGAAGCGTGGCGGCGCCAGAAGCGCATCCTAGCAAAGCCCTGCGCGGAGCGTAGGTGCAACGGATGTGGTGAAAACCACTCGAATCTCTCCTCTCCGCTGACGCATATACTCCGCGCGTGCGTTTTGCCAGCGCCGCCATCGCGAGGAACCCGGACGCCCGGACGGCTGGCCGAGAGGTCGCCGAGCGCGCCGCAACCGGCCTCGGCGGTCAGCCCGAGGCCGGGCTGCTCTTCGCATCGCCCGACTATCCGGATCTCCAGCGGCTGCTGGCTGCGGCCTCGGATGTGCTCGGCACGAGCCGGATCGTGGGAGGCACCGCCAGCGCCGTGCTGGGGATGGGAGAGGATGCCGAACAGGTGCCTGCGGTCTCCCTGCTGATCCTGGCGGGCTCCGGGATCGAGCTCTTCGGGGTCGCCGACGTGAACGGTCGGGAGAAGCAGACAGGAGCCGACATCGCAGGGCAGCTGGGAGGTCGACCCCGCGCCTCCGACCTCGCGGTCCTCGTCCACGACGCCACCCGGGTCTCGGCACGTCCGCTGGTGACGTCGGTCCAGGAGGCCCTCGAGCCTGCGTGCCTCGTGGGTGCGGGCACAGCGGGAGGCGCCCTGTCCGCCCCGGCCCAGTGGCTGAACGCCCGGAGCATTCGCGGCGGCGCCGTGGGGCTCCTGATCCGCGGCGCGCGGCCGCCTCGGATCCGCATCGCTCAGGCCTGTCGCCCCGTCACCGGAAACCTCACCATCACCCAGGCGTCCGGGCATTGGATCCAGTCCATCGACGGACGCCCGGCCCTCGAGGTCTACCGGGAGGTGGCTCGTGGGCCCCTCGCCCGGGATCTGCGGAGGGCAGCCGCCCACCTCATGGTGGCCCTTCCCTCTCCCGGCCCCGGCGCTCTCACCGAGGGCCGCTATCGCACGCGCCGGGTGGTGGGCTTCTCCGAGGAGCGCGGGGCGTTCGCAGTCCCCGAGTCCATGGGCCGCGGCCAGGAGATCGCTCTGGTGCTGCGAGATCCGGAGGGGGCGCGGGAAGAGCTCGGTCGGGCTCTCGAGGGCCTCGGGGAGCAGCCCGAACGGAGCGCGGCTCTCTACTTCAACTGTGCGGCCCGCGGCCGGGCGCTCTTCGGGGTCTCAGGTCTCGAGGCCGGTTACCTCGAGCGTGCGCTGGCGGGCCTGCCCTGGGCGGGGATGCACGGGCCCAGCCAGATCGCTCCCCTCGGCGCCCGGACCGAGTGTCTCACCCACGCGGGAGTCCTGGCCGTCTTCTAGCAGTCGTCGGTCCGCCGGCGGGCGGGGTCTGTGTCGGGTAGGGTTGGCGCGGAGGAACCCGTGCGCTGGTCCCAGGCCTTCATCCCCACCCTGCGTGACGATCCGGCCGATGCCGAGGCGGCCAGCCACCGCTTGCTGGTGCGCGCGGGCTTCGTCCGGCAGCTCATGTCCGGCACCTACTCGCTGCTGCCCCTCGGGCGGCGCGTGTGCCGCAAGATCGAGCGCATCGTCCGCCAGGAGCTCGACGGCATCGGGGGGCAGGAGTTCCAGCTGCCCGTCCTCCACCCGGGTGAGATCTGGCAGCGCTCCGGGCGTTGGGAAGCCTACGGCGAGGAGCTCTTTCGTCTGCAGGATCGCCGGGGCACGGACCTGTGTCTCTCACCGACCCACGAAGAGATCTTTACCTTGCTCGCGAGTGAGCTTCGCTCGTACCGGGAGCTGCCGCAGGTCTGGTACCAGTTCCAGGCCAAGTTTCGAGACGAGCCTCGGCCGAAGTCCGGCATCCTGCGCACGCGTGAGTTCCTCATGAAGGATTCCTACAGCCTCGACCGGGACGAAGCCGGTCTCGATGCCTCCTTCAAGCAGCACTTCGATGCCTACCGGCGCATCTTCACGCGCTTCGGGTTCGACGCCATCGCCGTGGAGGCCTCCTCGGGAACCATGGGGGGGACGGAGTCGGTGGAGTTCATGGTTCCAAGCGCGGCGGGCGAGGACACCATCGCCTCGTGCTCCGCCTGCGGCTACGCGGCCAATACCGAAAAGGCGACGTCCCGGCTGCCCGAGATCGAGGACCCTTCCGGCCCGGC
>JBDLIK010000501.1:0-3400 GCA_039714895.1 Myxococcota bacterium
TGGGCCATCATGAATGCCTCGCCCTGGCGGCGCAGCGGGACGGGCGGAGCTGCAGCGTCGTCGAGCCGGGCGGAAAGCAATCGCGCCAACCGGACACCGGCGGCCTCGGCGAGGGTGGTGGCATCCGCGCGGGCGTGGGCGGTCGCCGCGCGGATGGCCTCGGCGCGGTGGGCCCGATCGTCCGCGAGTCCGAAGGCGATGGACTGGACGCTGTTGGCCCCGGCCCCGACCGCCGCATCGATCAGCGCCCCGGCCCGCTCGATCTGGCTGGTCTCCACGCGGATCGAGTTCTCCACCCGGTAGCCGATGATCCCGGGCTTCCAATCCCGGGGGGCTTGCGGCGGACGTTGGTCGTAGCGCGGCGAGACCGAGAAGCGGCCGGTCTCCACCTCCTCTCGGGCGAGACCTGCCTGGGTGAGCGCTTCGAGCACGCCTTCCATGCGCTGGGAGTTCTGGGTGGTGGTGGCGGCCGCCTCGGACCCTTCGGAGACCACGGCCAGGGTGAGCCGCAGCTCGTCGGCGGGGCGCTCCAGCCGGGCCTCTCCGGCCACGCTGAGCGACGCGGGCTCCTCGGCGCGGGACTCGCCGGGTCCTACCAGGAGGCTGCCAAGCAACACGGGTGCGAGCAGGAAGACTCTCATGGGGAGACTCTATCGCAGGATCCCGATGAGAAATGCGGGCTAGCCCTGCCCGCACCCCACAAAAAGGCCTGGACAATCGGAGCGCGACGGCCTATACCGTAGCGCGTGGGGGCGAGCGAGCAGACTGTCAAGGCGGCTCTCTCGGAGCCGGCGAGGCTTGCGGTGGTGCGCGAGCAGCTCGCGGGAGGCGCGAGCTCGCGCACGCGGCTGGCGGCGGAGCTGTGTCGGCAGTTTGGGTTTCGGGATGCTCGGGGAGAGCTCCGGGTGGGTTCTTGCCTGAAGGCGCTGCGCGATCTGGAACGGGCGGGCGAGTTCACGCTGCCTTCGCGGCTGATCGACATCCATGATCGTTGGAGTCCGAGGCGGTTGTCGGCTCCGGTGCCCGAGCCCCAGGGGGTCCCCGAGAGCGTGACGGAAGTGCGAGGTCTTCGCGTGCTCCTGGTGGATCCAGCGGAGGACGCGGGGATGCGCAGCTGGAATGAGCTGATGTTGCGGGAGCATCCCTGGGGGGCGCGTCGGCTGGTGGGGCGCCAGCTGCGGTATCTGGTGACCTCGGAGCAGGGCCTGCTGGGTGCGGTCGGCTTTGGCGCGTCGGCGCTCACGTTGGCGGCGCGCGAGGCGTGGATCGGTTGGGACGAGGCGCAGCGGCGGGCGCACCGCGATCGCGTGGTGAACCTGAGCCGATTGCTGATCCGGCCGGGGGTGCGCTGCCGGAATCTGGCCTCGTGGGTGCTGGGGGAGTGCGCGCGTCGGGTGGGGGAGGATTTTGCGCAGCGCTATGGCTATGCGCCGTGGCTTCTGGAAACGTTCGTGGACACGCAGCGGCATGAGGGGACGTGCTTTCAGGCGGCGAACTGGCAGCGGATCGGCCAGACGAAGGGCCGCGGGCGCAATGACCCCGCGGGCCGCGGTGGCAAGAGCGTCAAGGAGATCTATGTCTACCCGCTGGTGGAGGACTTTCGCGAGCGGATGGGGGTCGCGCCGGACCGGGGAACGTACCTGCGGCCGTTGTCGGTGGAGCGAGGTCTGGGTGCGCAGGAGTGGGCCGAACAGGAGTTTGGCAGGGTGGAGCTAGGAGACAAGCGGTTGCGGGACCGGCTGATGAAGATTGTCGGGGATCGCTCGGAGCATCCGGACACCTCGTACCTGGAGGCGTCGGGCGGGGATCACGGCGCGACGAAGGGGTACTACGCGTTCATCGACAATCCTCGCGAGACGATCCACCCCGAGGCGATGCTGTCGACGCACCGGACGCGGACGATCGAGCGGATGATGAGCCACGATCTGGTGCTGGTAGTGCAGGACACGACGGATCTGAACTTCTCGTCGCGGCCATACACGGAGGGTCTGGGTCTGATTGGGACCAACCAGACGGGGGCGAAGTCGCTGGGGCTGAAGCTGCACACGTCGTTGGCGCTCTCCGAGGAAGGTCTTCCGCTGGGCGTGGTGAAGCCGGTGATGTACGCGCCGGAGGAGAAGGGAGCAGAAGGCAAGGTCTCGGTGGGTCGTCCGATCGAGGAGAAGAAGAGCTTTCGCTGGATCGAGGGCTATCGGGACTGTGTGGCCATCGCGAAGCAGATGCCGGACACGCGCATCCTGTCGGTGATGGACCGCGAGGCGGACATCTTCGAGCTGTTCGTGGCGGCCGAGCCGACCCGGCATCGGGTGGGCCTGCTGGTACGTGCCCGGCACAACCGTCGTCTTCAAGACTCCGAGCGCAAGTTGTTCGAGGAATTGCGAGCGAGTGAGAACACGCAGCAGGTCGAGGTGGCGATCCCACGGCAGCGCTGGAAGAAGGCGAAGCGAGGCGAACCCAAGCGAGAGGGCTGGCCCGCTCGCCAGGCGACGCTGACGCTCTCCTTCCAGGCGGTTCCGATCCGTTCGACGCGGAGCGACCTGCGGGAGAGTGCTCCGGTGACCCTGTGGGCGGTGTACGCGCGGGAAGAGTCTCCGCCGCCCGGGACCGCAGCGATCGAATGGATGCTGCTGACGACCGAGGAGGTGAAGACGGTCGAAGAGGCGGTGCGAATGCTGGACTTGTACTCGCGTCGTTGGCGCATCGAAGAATGGCATCGGGTGCTCAAGAGCGGCTGCAAGGTGCAGGACCATCAACACCAGACCGTGGATCGTCTCAAGCGGGTGATCGCGATCGATGCGGTGCTGGCCTGGCGGATCCAGCTGATGACCTTGTTGAGTCGTGAGGTTCCGGACCTGCCCTGCACGGTCTTCTTCGACGAGTGGGAGGTGACGGTGCTCGAGGCGCTCGAGGAGAAGCGGAGGAAGGCACCGCTCGAGCGCCCGCTCACGCTCGTGGAAGCCGTCACGTCGATGGCTCGACTCGGCGGCTACCTGGCCCGGCGCTCGGATCCGCCGCCCGGAACCAAGGTCCTCTGGCGAGGTCTCATCCGCCTCTCGGGTATGGTGGAGGGCTACCGCCTCGCGCGGCCACGGGGCCCCTGATGGCCCAGAGGTTTTTGTGGGGCAAGGGCAGGGCTAGCCGCGTGTCGTCAAGCCGCGGACTCCAGGTTCTCCCGGATGATCCTCGGATGCCGCGCGGCGATTCGCAGAAGTGCGATCGCGGGTCCTTCCGGCCTCCTTCGACCCTGCTCCCAGTTGCGTAGGGTGTGAACGCTGATCTCGATCGCGCGGGCGAACTCAGCCTGAGTCAAGCCGACGAAGCTTCGCAGCGCCGCGATGTCCTCTCCGGATTCGAAGCGCCCCTGAATCAGCCGCTTTCGCAGGCGGGCAGGAATCGCTCT
>JBDLIK010000502.1:0-3389 GCA_039714895.1 Myxococcota bacterium
ATCAGGTGCGGCTTGCCCTGCGCCATCAGCCGCACGTACCGAAGCGGCTGGGCCGAGTCGGCGAGCAGGGGTGAGCTCCACACCAGGCACGCCGTCCCGTCTCCCCAGAGGTCGGTGACCTGCACACTGACTGCGTCGTGCACCCCCGGCAGGTGCTCCAGCGCCTGCGGAGCACTCCACCCGTTCCCCGACTCGTTGAACACCAGCTGGATGTCGTCCGGACCCACGTACACCAAGTCCGTGGGACCCGTCCCGTCTAGATCGACGAGTCGCACCCGCGCCGGATCGAAACGATCCACGAAGTCGAACAAGGGGGCATTGGCCATCGTGACCTGCGCCCCGAACCGACCGTATCCCTTGTTCGGCCAGTAGCAGATGTCCCCGTTGCGTACCCGCACCAGATCGGTCAGCCCGTCGCCGGTCATGTCGGCGAGGAAGATCGACTCCCCTGCGCTCGCGAACACGAGCGTGGGACCGAGCTCCTCCTCCCGCTCCTTGGGCGCGTACTCCGCCTCGTCGAAGCCCTCCTTCGCCTTCGACGGGTACCAGCGGAACACCTCGTCCTCGGTCACCAGCAGAGTATCCACTCGGGCAACGGTGGTCGCTGCCACATGAGCGCCGTGTGATGATCTGATGGGCGCTGGGGGTTGTTAGCTCGGCCGCGGCGCCTCGGAAGTTCCTTGCTTCTTGTGCGCAAGCCTCCAACTCTTGGGCGTGAACTCGTGGATGCGATGGGCCGGGTGATCCATCACCCGGGGGAGGACGTCCACGAGGTACGCGTGCGGGTCAATTCCCTGGAGCATGCAGCTACCGATCAGGGTGAAGTAGTCTGCGGCGGCCTTGGCACCCCCTTCACTCCTGGAGAAGAGCCAGTTCTTTCGCCCCACGACCGGTTGACGGAGCAACAACTCGGACAGGTTGTTGTGCATCGGCAGCTCGCCGCGGTCGAGGAACACCCGCAGGGACCCCTCTTGGTTGCGGGCATAGCGTATGGCCGCCCCGAGGGGAGACTTGGGTCGCACCGTGGTGGAGATCCCGTTGACCCATCGGTAAAATCCATCCACGAGCGGTTTGGAGTGCTCCTGCCGACGAGCCCGGATCTCCTCGGCCACCATGGTGCCCCAGTGCTCCCGCTCGAGCATGAACAGGTCGTTGATGGTGCCCAGCGCGAGATCAGCCTCGTGCGGATGGTGGGGCAGTGCCTTCCAGAAGTAGGTTCGCAGGTGGGACCAGCAACCACTGCGCTCGAGGTCGTGCTCGCGCACGGCCTGGTTGAACTCGCTGCCTCCATCGACGAGAAGCATGGTACCAGCGTAGTCCTTGAGGAGCTCTGCTGGATAGACGCCCTCCTTGGTGGGCGTGAACGCGTAGAAGGCTTGCTCCTGGTCCGTGAACACCCACAGCCGGCCCTTGCGAAGGTGTCCGTTGCCGCCGTCCTGCACGGGGTGTCCCGTGTCGTCCCCCTGGAGGGCGGGCGCCTCGCACACCTGCTGCCTGACCGCGAGCGCCAGGACGTGCGCCAACGGCGACGCCTGCAGCACCCACCCCGACAGCGTGTTCGAGCCGACCTCGAACCCCTCCCGGCCCATCCGTCCCGCCTGACGATTCAGCGGGAGGTGGTCGGCGAACTTGTCGACCAGTACGCGGGCAAGCAGCCCGTTGCCGCACATTGCTCGGTCCAACGCGGTGGGCCCCGGTACGGTCAGGACGCCTTCTCCCGGATGCTTCGAGCAGGCGCATTTGTCCCGCAGGAACTCCTGGATGATGAAGTGCCCAGGCACCCACTCCACCCGCAGCGAACGGGCTTTCCCGATGACGGACAGCGCGTTGCCGCAGGTAGGGCAGCACTGGTCATCAGGAGCGTGGCAGTGGACCGTCTGCCGAGGCAGCGTCGTGTCGTCGTCCAGGTTCCGCCGTTTGGGCTTCCCCCGACGTCGCTTCTTCTTCCGCTTCCGCTTCCCCTCGGTGGGCGCCTCATCATCAGGGTCGGTGCCCTCTGCGTCCTCGTCCTCGTCCTCATCCTCGGGACGAGCCAACCGAGGTGGAGCCTCGATCTCGGACTCGAACGGAAGCGGCTCCTGCTCCGGCGGCACATAGCGCTCCGAGGCAGGCCTACCGTTTCGGAGCTGGTGCATCTGAAGGGAGTACGCCAGTTGCTCCGCGCGCCGTCGAAGAGCCTCGATCTTCTCTTCGAACTCATGCACCTCGGCTTGATGCGCGGCCTGAAGTCCCTCTCTGTCCACCTCATGCGCCTCTTGCAGCGCTCGCAGATTCCCTCGGTGCGCATCTTGCAGAGCATCACGCTCCGCCTCAAACAGCGCCTCACGGCGAGCCTGTGCCCCTTCCAGGGCAGTGACGCGCTCCCGGAGAAACTGATTTTGATCGAGAAGCTCACCGACGCCGGACATGAAGTCTATTATCCTGCATCCGTCTGACGCGCATCATCTTTTTTGGGATTCCAGCGCCTCAGTCGCCGCGCATGAGATAGATCGATCCCCTCCATCAATGCCGCAAGCTCCGCAGGCGTGATCCGTCCGCGATCTGCCGCCAGTTCCGGCCAGACGAACCTGCCCTTCTCGAGCTTCTTGTACATCAAGAGGAATCCACCATGCGTCCACACCAACAGCTTCACGCTGTTCCGGCGACGATTCGTGAAGGCGAACATGGTTCCATCGAGAGGCTGCTCACCCAACGACACCTCGCAGATTGCCGCGAGTCCGTCTATCGAGCGCCTGAAGTCCACCGGATCACGAGCCACCAGGATCCTGTGCGGTGTTGGAATCAGCACAACGCCTCCATCACCCTGCGCAACAGGTCGAGATCGGTGTCTCGATCCACCACGACGTGGGCGGGTCGGTGGTCCAACGTCAGGACGACGGAGCCGCCACCCGACGAGCTGCTCTCGTCCGCTCCGTCATCCACGCGGAGCTCCGTGAACCTGACTCCGCGAGCATCCGCCTGACACTGGCCCCTGCGCAGCTTCCACCGCCACCAGGACAGAGTACTCGGGTTGATCCCCTCATCTGTGGCGAACGCCTTGATGGTCTTGCCGGACGCTTCCTGACGCGCGACGATCGCACGCCACCTCGACGCCGTGGATTGGTGTACCAAGCTCCCTCCGATTCGAGACTCGGAAGAACAAGCTCACTCGCCCAGGCCCCCTACACCAGATGCCGGGACCGCGTGGATACTGCTCGCCAACCCAGTGGCCGTCAAGATGCTCCGCGGGGAGATCACCTGGCCCGTCACGCTCATCGTGGCCGAAGGGGAGCCTGACTTCGCTACCTGGGCCATCACCCGTCGTGACCTGCCAGTGATCGGCGTGTTCCCCGGGGCGTGGTCGTCCGACATCGCCAGCAAGGTACCCGATGGGTCCAGTGTGGTCATCA
>JBDLIK010000503.1:0-3385 GCA_039714895.1 Myxococcota bacterium
CCGACCCCGGGCTGGATCATCGCGCCGTCGGGGTGGAACCACGAGACCCACGCGTCCGCGCCACCTTCGGCCACGTCGGCCGCGAACGCGCGGTCGGCGCCCATGAGCACCTCGGGGTCGGCCATGGAGGCCGCTCCCCGTGCAGGTTCGGGGGCTGTGTCGGCGCAGGCGGCGAGGAAGAGGACGAAGACGGGTCTGATCTGGGTCATGGTCTCTTGGTCCAAGAAGCTACGTTACCGCTAATACGTCGATCCGGGACACGCTCCAGTTTGGCCCCACGCGTTTCCAGGAGAACTTCGTAGACCACTCCGTGGAACGCCAAGCGGCCAGACCCCCGGCTCATGATCCGCACAACCACGCTGGCGGGGCCATCTTCCAGGGCTGGCCTGCCAACGGTCAGGTGCGCGTCGGTGCCTTCGAAGCGGCAGCTCGAGAGTTGTCCCGGCTCGGTGCAGACTACGACATCCTGCCGTCGCGCGACCGTTCCTCCAAGCGCCGAGGCGATCGCGGTCGCCTCGCGTTTTGACCATCGTTGAGGCTCAACTTTCGGATCATTCCTCGGCACGTACAGGACCGTGTCATCGACCGTCACCACCACCTCCTCCAAGGACGGATACTCGCCCACCAACCCTCGGATCGCGGTCGTTACCAGGTCGACGTGGCCTGTTCCCTGGGCTGCTACGCCCGGCACGCCACCGGCGCAGAGAATTGCAATCGTGACACAAAGTCGGTTGGTCATGCGGACTCTCGAGGAAGCGATTCCGGTCGCCTACTCCCTCTCAATCAACCACCCTACGAAGGCGCCTAGCCCGGCCCCGATGCCGAGCCCGACGAGGCCACCAATCAGCGTAACCTCACCGGCGCTGGTGTTCCCATCATTCACGATGTTCTCCGCAGAGTAGCCTATCAGTACACCAATCGCACCGCCCGCGAGCGCCCCGACGATCATGCCGGTCCACACATGGGAAATCTCGTCCTTGTCGCGGAGCGCCGGTGGGGCAACCGGTTGAGGTCTCGAGAGCCTCGGCTGCGGCTCGTCCTCGACCGCCCACCACTCATCTCGCAGCAACAGGGACGGAGGGCGTGCCCGGTCGATACTCTCGCTTTTCCCCTGGGATGTGGAAGCGAGTGCCTGAGCATCCGCCGGGCCTGCGGAAATCAGCAGCGCCGCTCCTGTCAAGGCGAGGGCAGCCAACCGACAGTATTCACGCCGCAGCATAATGACTCCCTCGACTCTCCAATCAAGACGCATCAATCAACGACGCGACGACTCAGTGCCTGATCGTCAGCACCGCGCCTACGCCACCTCCCACCGGCTCGACGTAGGGGGCCACGGTGATTCGCCGGGCATCGGCGTTGTGACTGCGAACCGTGTTGTCCACGGTGACCAGGTCGAAGATGGCCGACGTCAGGACAACGGCGATCCCGGCCAGGACGATTCCGCACCCCCCGTCGTCGCCAAAGGGAATGTTGCAGCTCGAAACGCCGGCTGCGCCTATGGCTGCGCCTCCCGCGCGAACGCCGATGCCCAGCAGGCCGCGACCGGCAGCGCCGCCATAGAAGTGGCCTGCTGAAGGGCCAACAAGGAGTCCGATACCCACCAGGGCGGGCCCGATTCCGTCGCCGCCCGCGGCATAGCCTGCGCCAACCAGGCCCAGCGTCGCCCCGAGCGATATGAGCTGCGCCGTGCGCGGCGACGGGAGGTCGAACACGGAGTCCCGTATCGAGAGGTCCGCTGGCTGCTGCGCCAGGATCGGTGCGCCATTGAAGGCTAGAACGGCAACGAGGCCAAACAGGGCGTTGCGCATGGGTCTCCCCTTGGTGGAAGAAGCGTCGCATCCAAGGTGGGAGACGAGGCGACCGAGACGGCGCCGAGAGCCTACGTAGGAGCTCGGCGGAGAGTACGTAGCGGTGGCGCCCGCCAGAGTGGGCCCCTAGCATCTGCGTTGCCATGCAAAACCATGTCCTCAGGTCCGTTTCCATCCTCACCGCTCTTTCGGTCGCCTGTGCGGGCATCCCCGAGGAGGAAGCCGCGACGCACACCTACGACCTCGTCATTCAGGGCGCGCGGGTCATGGATCCCGCCTCGGGCCTCGACGCGGTCAGGCACCTGGGGATCCGGAACGGCACCATCGTCGCGGTGAGCGAGACGCCGCTCGAGGGAGAGCGCGTAATCGCCGCCACCGGCCTGGTCGTCGCCCCCGGCTTCATCGACCTGCACCAGCACGGTCGGAGCGACGAGGCGTACGGGTTCGCGGTGCGGGACGGGGTGACCTCGGCGCTGGAGCTCGAGGTTGGCGTCGCCGACATCGACGGTTTCTATGCCCAGCGCGAGGACGGGCAGCGGGTCAACTACGGCGCGAGCGTCGGCCACATTCCAGTACGCATGGAGGTCTTCGACGATCCGGCGAAGGGGCTCGTGCCCGCCGGTGTGGGGAACTCGGCCACTGCCGGCCCCGCAGAGCTGGCTGAGATCGAGCGACGCATGCGCGAAGGCCTGGAGGCGGGAGCCGTCGCTGCGGGCTTCGGCACGGCGTACACGACCGGCGCCGACTGGGACGAGATCGGCCGGCTCTTCCGCCTGGCCGCCGAGCAGGGGGCTGGGGTCCACATCCACATGCGAGGCGGAGTTGCGGGCCTCGACTCGACCATCGCGGCCGCCCATGAGGCGGGCGCGGCCCTGCACATCGTGCACGTGAACTCGAGCGGGGGCGACGACCTCACCGAGTTCCTGTCGGCGATCCGGATCGCCCGCGAAGCGGGGCAGGATGTAACCACCGAGGCGTATCCGTACGGCGCCTCGATGACGGCGATCGAATCGGCGCTCTTCGACGACTGGGAGAGCTGGCCCGACGAGCGCTACCACGACTTCCAGTGGCTCGAAACCGGCGAGCGCCTCGACCGCGAGAGCTTCGTGCGGTACCGCGAGCTGGGCGGATACGTCGTGATCCACGGCCGGAGTGAAGAGCAAACGCGGGAGGCGGTGACGAGCCCCCTCACGATGATCGCCAGCGACGGCTACATAGTGGACGGGCTCGGCCATCCACGGGGGGCCGGCTCGTACTCCAGGGTCCTGGGCCGCTATGTACGGCAGGAGGGCGTGCTCGGTCTCATGGAGGCCCTGCACAAGTTCACCATTGGCCCGGCCCGCCGCATCGAGGCCCGGGTGCCCGACATGGTCCGGAAGGGCAGGATCGCAGTGGGAGCCGACGCCGATCTCACGATCTTCGATCCGGACGCGGTCCTCGATCGGGCCACCTACACCGACCCCCTCCGGGCACCCGATGGCATTCCATACGTCATCGTGAACGGGGTGCTTGTGGTGGAGGAGGGAGAGCTCACCGGAGCGAAGCCGGGAAGGGCGATACGCGCGCTGAGAGGGGCA
>JBDLIK010000504.1:0-3380 GCA_039714895.1 Myxococcota bacterium
CGAAGCCTCGCAGCCCATCACGAAGAAGGGCGGCGGCAGCTTCGCGGCTTCCTCCGGAATCGCTCGCTCGATCATCCGAGGGCTTCAGAATGCTTCTTGCGACTCTACTACAGACCCTGGAGTCGAGTCGACCCGGGGGCAGACACCCTCGGTCGACACCCAAACCCGGCCAATGGTCGACGCCTGAGAGCCGGCCATAGGGGATGAGTCCCGGACGTTGACGCCGGGCGGGAGACGTGGTCTCCCGCTGGCATGGCAAACGTCCTGGGTAGAGAGAAACGCGAGCAGGTTCTGGCACTTGGCCGTCTCGGGTGGACGCTACGGCGCATCGAGGCGGAGACCGGCGTGCGCCGCGAGACGGCGAGCGCGTACTTGAAGGCGGCGGGGATTGCGATCCGGCCGCCGGGTCGCTGGGGGAAGTCGCCCCCAAAACCGGCCAAAGAGACGTCGACCGACTCGAAGCCGGCGAAGGAGGCGTCGAGCGGCCCGGTGGCGTGGCCGCCGGTGCCTGGGCGCAGCCCCCAGGCGAGTGCGTGCGAGCCGTACCGCGAGCTGATTGAGCGGGCCGTGGCGCAGGGTCGCAACGCCATGGTGATCTGGCAGGACCTGGTCGACGACTACGGCTTTCCGTCGCGCTACGCGAGCGTGCAGCGCTTCGTGAAGAAGCTCCGGGAGACGAGAAGGCCCGAAGCGCACCCGGTGATCACCACCGCGCCGGGCGAGGAGGGCCAGGTCGACTACGGCGACGGTCCGATGGTGCGGCATCCCGACACGGGCAAGTACCGCCGCACGCGGCTGTTCGTCTTCACGCTCGGCTGTAGCCGCAAGAGCGTGCGGCTTCTGACGTGGAAGTCGAGCAGTCGTATCTGGGCCGAGCTCCACGAGCGCGCCTTCCGCCGCCTCGGTGGCGCCCCCCGCGTCACTGTGCTCGACAATCTCAAAGAAGGCGTCCTCAAGCCCGACGTCTACGACCCGACTCTCAATCCACTGTACCGCGACATGCTCGCCCACTACGGCGTCACGGCTCTTCCGTGTCGCGTCCTCCATCCCGATCGCAAAGGGAAGGTCGAGTCGGACGTCGGTCACGCGCAGCAGAAGCTGCAGGGCCTTCGCTTCGAAGCCCTCGACGAGGGCCAGGCCTACCTCGATCGCTGGGAGTCGCGCTGGGCCGACACGCGGATCCACGGGACCACCAAGCGCCAGGTGGCAGCGATGTTTGCGGAAGAGAAGCCTCATCTGCTGCCGCTCCCCGTCGAGCCCTTCCGCTACTACGCCTACGGGGAGCGCACCGTGCACCTCGACGGTGCCGTGGAGGTCGAAGGCGCCTACTACCACCTCCCGCCGGGTTGGCTGGGCCGTCGGGTCCACGCACAGTGGGATGTCCTCCACGTCCGTCTCCTCGACCCGACGACCGGCACCCTGATCCGTGAGTACGTGCGCCAGGAGCGGGGCAAGCGGCGCTTGCGGGACGAGGATCGACCCGAGCGGACCCCGCCCTCGAGCCAGCGGCTGCTGACGCGGGCGGAATCCGCGGGGCGCAGCATCGGCGTGCTGTGCCGGGCCATCTACGCGCAGGACGGACCGACTGGGATCCGTCGCATCCTGGGCGTGCTCTCGCTGGCGAAGAAGCACGGCGCCGCCGCCGTCGACGACGTCTGCAGCGAGGCCCTGGCCCTCGAAGTACCGACCTATCGCTTCGTGCGCCGTGCCCTCGAGAAGCGGGCCTCGCTTCCGCTCTCGCTCAAGCAGATCGATCCGCTGATCCGCGAGCTCACCCACTACCGCGATCTCATCGATCGCCGCACCGAAGGAGACCCCACGTGAATGCCGTCGAAATCGATCGGGCCCTGCGCAAGCTGCGGCTCTCGGGCATGGCCGACACGCTCGAGACCCGAATCCTCGAAGCCCAGAGTGCCCAGCAGCCACCCCTCGACTTCCTGTCTGCCCTCGTCGGCGATGAGCTCCTGCGCCGCCAGGACCGACTCCTGGCCCGTCGCATCAAGCTGGCGCGCTTCCGCGATGCGAACAAGACCCTCGACGGCTTCGACTTCGGCTTCAACCCGAAGCTCCACCGCAAGCACGTCTTCGAGCTCGCCACCGCCCGCTTCGTGAGCCAGTGCGAGGACGCACTCCTCCTCGGCCCCCCCGGCACGGGCAAGAGCCACCTCGCCCAGGCGATCGGGCTCACCGCTATCCACCAGGGCCACCGAGTGCTCTACCGCGAGGCCCATGCCCTCATCGAGGAGATCACGGAAGCTGCGCTCGATGGCACCCGCAAGGAGCGCATGAAGGAGCTCTCAACCGTGCCGCTGCTGATCATCGACGACCTCGGCATGCGCAAGCTCCCCGCCACGGCCGCCGAGGATCTCCTCGAAGTCATCATGCGCCGCTACGAGCGGGCCAGTACGCTCCTCACCTCGAACCGGCCCGTGGACGACTGGGGGCGGCTGCTCGGCGATACGGCCGCCGTCACCGCCATGCTCGACCGCCTGCTCCACCACGCACACCTGATCAAGTGCGGGCCGAAGAGCTGGCGAACACGGGAGGCCGCCTTGTCAAAGACCAAGACGGCGCGCTAACCACCCACCGTCCGGGCACCCCGTTGGCCGGTTCTGAGACGTCGACGTATGGCCGGTTCTGAGGTGTCGACCGAGGCTGGAGCTTCAATATCTCCGGAGCGCACCTCCTAGGGGGTGACCTCCCGATACAGCCAGCGGCCTCTGAGGGTGCGGATGGCGTCGAGGCCTGCGAGCAGCTCCCGCCACTGGGCATCGCCGGCCAGCTTGGCCTGGTCGGCAACGTAGGCGCCCAGGTCCGGGTACTCGACGCCGACGGACACGTTCCCGGTTCCCGCTCCAGCGATCGTCGCCTGCCACACTCGCAGCTTGCCGCGGAGCTTCAACCGCTCGATGATGACCTGTCCCTGCGACAGCCGATTCCGATACTCCTCGAGCTGGCCCGGCTTCACCTCGACCCCGGTCACCAGCAGGATGCTGCCCCGATCCTCGTTCGCCGCGCCCGAGGTCGGTGAGATCTCGGTCCAGATCGAGCTTCCTTGGAGCGTGCGAATCTCGTCGAGGCCCGAGACGATCGTTCGCCACTCGGGGTCGCCCTGCGCCTTGCCGGAATCGGCAGCCCAGGCGGCCGCGTTGGCGTACTCGATGGCTACGACGATCGTTCCAGCGTCGGCCCCCCCCTGGGTCGTCTGCCACATCCGCAGGGTTCCACTGCTTCCGACCCGTTCGAGTACGCCGCCCAGCTGCTTCACCCGCTCCTGATACCTCCCGAGCATCCCCGGGTTGACGCTCACCGACACGACCTGCAACACCTTCTCATGATGTGCCGCGCTGGCGCGTTCTGCGGCGAGCACACCCGCCGTG
>JBDLIK010000505.1:0-3380 GCA_039714895.1 Myxococcota bacterium
AGATTCTCTCTCGGCAAGGCCACCTCCGCGGAGTCCCTGGCGACTGCCGCATCCCTCGGCCCGGACGACGTCATCACCAGGACCCATCCGCCCCAGGTGGCCTCGGTCGGTCTGCCGTTCGTGCTCGCGGAGCTCAGGGATCGGGCAGCCCTCGAGCGGGCGCGGCCCCGGATCGAGGGACTCGAGGCCCTCGCTGCGGAGGGACTCCCCCCCGACATCCACCTCTATGTCCACAGTGCCGACGAATTCGACATCCGAGCTCGCATGTTCGCACCGCTCGATGGAGTGCCCGAAGATCCAGCGACGGGCAGCGCGAGCTGTGCACTGGCAGGGTTGCTCGCTCACCACGACGAAGCCGCAGATGGAGGGTTCCGCTGGCGGATCGCTCAGGGGGTCGAGATGGGACGACCCAGCGTTCTCGAAGCCCGCGCCGAGAAGAAGCGCGGAGCCATCGTGGCCACCCGGGTCGGCGGAGCCTGCGTCCTGGTGGCCGAAGGGACCCTCGAGGTGGGGTGAGGGACGCAAGTCGGTTGCGGTCAGGCGCATCCGAAGGAGCCACGGTGCGCGATCCTGAAGCAGCCATCATCGTCTCCGGCGTGCCTGGATCCGGGAAGTCGACGATTGCGCGACTTCTGGCCGAGCGTTTCGAGCGAGCCGTTCACATCGAAGCCGATGCGCTCCAGCGCATGATCCTCTCCGGCCGATGTTGGCCGGGTGAGGACCCTCTCCAGGAGGGGTACCGGCAGCTGCGTCTGCGCGGCCGGAACGCATGCCTGCTCGCGGATTCCTTCTTCGAGGCGGGGTTCGTACCCATCGTCGACGACATCGTCATCGGATCGAGGTTCCAGGAGTTCTGCTCCGACCTCGAGAGCCGTCCGCTCTACTTCGTGATGCTTCTCCCCGACCTCCGCACCCTCGGTGAGCGCAACGCCGGAAGGACCGGACGGGACGTCGTCCACCAGTCGGCGGAGCTCGATCCGGTGGCACGCCGCGAGACCCCGGAAGTCGGCCTCCGCATCGATACCAGCGGCCAGACTGCCGACGAGTCGCTGGCCGAGATCCTGAACCGTCTCTGGACGGAGGCCTTGGTGGGATGAGGAGACGACGACGCGCCGGGTCGGGCGGATTCCTGTAGTCTCTGTGCCGGCGCCGGGTCGAGCGAGAGAGGGGAAGGGCATGTCATCCGTCGAAGCCGCCGAGCTACCCGATCTCCAGCAGGTCTTCGCTCAGCTCCTCGGACGGGTACCCAGCGAGCAGCAGCCCCTGCTCATCGCGCTGGCCGAGCGGATGGCGGCCCAGCGCTATCGAAGCTGGGCGAACGCTTCGGCCGACGAGAAGTCCGAGCTCCTCGCCTGCGCCGCCCGAGAAGAAGAGATCGCGAGCCGCATCGAGGCCCTCTACCCAGGCGCGGCCGAAATCCAAACCGACATCCTCTCCGAGAACTCCGATCTCGAGGAGATCAATCGCAGCCTCTTCGCCGAGCGGCCGCTGCTCGATCAGTTCGCCATGCAGGCCCGGGGTGAGCGGCTCGGCGCCGCGACCTGGAGGGCCCTCGCGAAGAGAGAAGACGTCCCGTCTCGGAGGGACACCCTTCTGGCATGCGCGGAGCTCGAGGAAGAGAGCGCACTCGTTCTCGAGGGCATCCTGAGGTCGAGGGAGGCTCGCCGGTGACGGACGAGGTCGGTAGGTTTCTGAGCGAATGGCACCGGGTGGTGGCCGAGAAGGACCTGGTGGCTCTGCCCGGGCTCCTCGCCGAGGACGTCTCCCTCGGCGCTCCCCCCTATTGGAACAGACTCCAGGGTCGGGAGATGGTGCACCACCTCCTCGGGATCATCGTCGAGACCATCGAGGGGTTCACCTACCATCGCGAGTGGCAGAGCGGGAACGAGCTGGCGCTCGAGTTCACGGGGCGGGTTGGCGAGCTGGACCTCCAGGGCATCGATCTCATCTCGCTGAACGGTCGGCCCGAGGTCCAGAGTCTGGACGTTCTCATGCGTCCCACCAACGCCGTCGAGTCGCTCAGGAAGGTGATCGCACCGCGGATGGCGTCATTCCTCGCAAAGCGAGGAGACGGCTCCCGCTAGCGAGCCATGGCGGATCCGGCCAGCCCGCACCGGGCCCCCTCGGAGGGTGCCCCGCTCGGGGCGCCGGCTCTGCTCCCCAGCGAGCAGCGCCGGATCGCACGGCTCTGCCTCTCTGCACTGGGGCTGCTCGGCACGGCTTCGATGGCGGGCGTCGCCTTCTCCCTCTACCTCGTGAACCAATACCCGCTGCTGCTGATCGCCCTGAGCCCGCTCGGGCGTCATCTCGTGCTGGTAGCGCCGCTCGTCGATCCCGTGGCGTTCCTCGTCGTGGCGGTGACGCGCCGCATGCTCTTCTACCTGGCGAGCTTCCACCTGGGCCGTGCCCTGGGCCCCCAGGGAATCCCCTGGATCGAGGCGCGGGCAGCTCAGTTCGGACGTTTCGTGCGATGGATGGAGCGGCTCTTCTCGCGGGCCTCCCACCTCGTGGTCCTGGTGATGGCCGGGCCGACGGTGAGTGCCCTCGCCGGGATCTCGGGAATGCGGACCTCCGTCTTCGTCCCGCTGGCTACCCTCGGCCTCTCGCTGCGCATGCTGCTCGTGCTGGGGTTCGCCGAATGGGCCCGCGCCTACCTCGAGAGCATCCTCGGCTGGATCGACGAGTACTGGGTCCCCGGAACGGTGGTCATGGTGGCGCTGGTGGTCGTCTACCGCTGGAGACGGCGCACTCCGTACTCCAGCATGGAGGACTGAGGGACGACCGGTGGCCGGTGACAGCTCTCCGTACCGGCCAGGTCTGGTAGCGTTCAGGGCTCCTCACCCTGGCGACGGCGGTGGAGCCCTCCTCCCTGCCGTCTGGTGGATGGCATGGCTCATCGCTTCTCGCACGTAGCCGTCACGGTCCCCGCGGATCGGTTGGAGGGTCGGGGGCGAGAGGAGCTGCTCGAGTTCTACGAGGACGTCTTCGGCTGGAGGGAGAACCCGGAGCTCTCGATTCCCGGTCAGCGCATCTTCCTGCGAGCTCCGACCGACACCCAGTACATCACGATTCGCTCGTCTCGGAGCCCGATGCAGACCTCTGGCTACGAGCACCTCGGAGTCCTGGTCGACTCGACGGCGGAGCTGGGAGCCATCCACACGCGGGCGGAGACCGCCGCGCCTCGATTCCCCGACCTGGAGCTCGGGCCGATTCAGTCGGCGTATGGAGGTGTGCTGACCAGCTTCCGGCTCCGCTTCCGCCTGCCGCTCACCCTGGAGCTCCAATATCTCCGGAGCGCACCTCCTAGGGGGTGACCTCCCGATACAGCCAGCGGCCTCTGAGGGTGCGGATGGCGTCGAGGCCTGCGAGCAGCTCCCGCC
>JBDLIK010000506.1:0-3370 GCA_039714895.1 Myxococcota bacterium
GAGGGCGATGGCGCGCTCGCGGACCTCGGACTCGCGAAACAGGTTCGGCAGCGCATCGAAGAATTGCTCCACCTTGCGCCGGATCTCGAGACTCTCCGGGAGCAGCGAGAGGTTCTCGCGCCGCACCAGCTCCTTGGCCCACCAGAGCGGGTCGTAGGTTTCCTCCAGGTTCTCGAAGGGCTGGCCCTCGCCGGGCAGGTCGTCGAACGCACCCGCCAGCTCCGCACGGTGAATGTGGGACTCGACCCAGTCCCGGAACTTCGTGCCGGGCGGCTTTCGCGGTGTCATGCCGAACTCCTCGGGCGCGGCTCCGCGGGTCTCCTGGCTCCGTGGCCCTCTCGACTCCGTCGGCCTCTTGAAGATGGGGCGGAGACGGCCTCGCGCAAGGGGCGCAGCCCGAGTGCCGCGCCGGCCACCAGCCAGGCGAGTGCCAACAGACCCGGGGGGAGCAGAGGGCTGCCAAGCGGCGCTGGGGCCCGCAACGGATCGACGGCGGCTCGCACAGCTCCGAAGCCGGCCAGCACCACCGGAGCGACCAGGCCCGACGGACATCCCCGGATGATGAGGCCCAGGAGCCACAGGCCCCCCATTTCATAGAGGGGCGTCGGATGCCACTTCAGGAAGAACTCTCCTCCGATGGGGAGTCCACCGCAGCAGCCGGCGACCAGGCAGCCGAGCCTCGCCACCGCCAGCGCGGGCGGGAGGGCGGCGAAGCTGGCGTCGAGCCAAGCCCGGCGTGTCGCTGCCGAAGCGCGGGCCGGGGTCAGTGCCAGGAGGCCGAGGGGGAAGAAGAGGACGCTCCGCCCAAGAGCGGGGTTCCCGATCAGCTCCGGGTGCTGGGCGACCTGATCTACGTGGAGTAGCACCCAGCCGCCATGGGCGAAGACGGCCCCGAGGCCGAGGCCCGCCACGAAGTGGATCGCACTGACACCCCGGATCTGCCGGGAGCGGAAGCCCAGGACCGCGGTCCAGAAGGCCACGCAGAGGAGCCCCAGCTGGAGCGCGCTCGCCACGGCTGCCGGGTCTGCAAGCCGTGTACCCCCCGCGGAAGCGCCGCCTGCGCCGCGGCGTGGCGGTGTGAAGGCTCGATCGCCGGGCGTGTCCTGCTCTTCACGGACACGCGTGGGACTCAGCGTCGAAGCCGTGGGGGCAGCGGGATGGGCATCGGCCTTGCAGCCCGAACTCTAGCAGGTTGCTGAAGAACCCTGGACCGAGCCACACGAGCGAGTTCGGGCCGCGATCAAGGCGCGGAACCGAAGCTGTAGTGCCCCTACAGCGAGGTTTCGCAACGCAGAGCGCGGCCCGAAGACGCCGTGTGGCGACGGGAATGGGTTTTTCAGCAGCCTGCTAGGGAGGTCCGGTGTCGTTGACCGCTGCTCTGCTCCTGCTGGTCTCGGTGTGGAGCGTGCTCCTTGGAAGCAGTCTGGCCGCGCCGCGGCTCGGAGTCGAGCTCGCCACCTTCGGCGGCTGCGCGCTGGCCACCGGGCTCGTGCTGGGAACGGCGAGGCGGGTCCCCGGCCCACCGGGGTGCTGGGGTCGGCGAATCGGATTGTTGCTGCTCGGCGCGCTCGCCGGGATCGCCAGCTATCCCGGCTGGATCGCGGGCCTCGAGTGCGTCTACGGGGCTGCGGAGCTCGCCCCGGTGCCGCCGTTCGTGCAAGCGACCCCCGTGAATCTCGTGGCCGCGGTGGCGCTGGCGCCGCTCTTCGAAGAGCTGCTCTACCGGGAGCGGCTGCTCGGCGCACTGCGCAGGCGCGTCGGAGGCTTCGGGGCCGTCGGGCTCTGCAGCGGGCTGTTCGCTCTCGGTCACCCCGAGCCGCGCGCTCACCTCGCCACCTGGCTGGTGGGTCTCGGCCTGGGGGGTCTGCGGGTCGGGTCGTGCTCCGTCGTCCCCTGCATCGGTCTCCACGCGGGCCTCAACCTGGCGGCCTGGCTGGCTCTGTCCGCCGGATGGTGGAGCCCCCTCGGTCCGGGGCTGGCGGTCGCTGCCGTCGCCGCCGGGGTCTGCCTCCGGCTCGGCCGGACGGAGGCCCGGGGTCGCGAGGCTTCGAGACGGTGACGGCCGCGGCGGGCGCGGACCGTGTCTCGGTCCTGGTTCTCGTCCTGGGCTTTCTGGCCGCGACCCATGCGCTGCTTCCGGGGGGCAGTCCGCGGGAAGAGCTGCAATACCAGGTGGTGATCGCCCTGGGCTGGGGCCACCTGATCGGCGCGCTGCCCTTCCGGCGGCTGCGCGGGCGCGCGCCCGCCGAGCTCCTGTTGGGCGTCGTGACCGCCGCAGTCCTCTTCGCCCTCTACGCGGCTGCGGTGGGAACGTGGCCGGGAATCGTGCTCGTCGCGCTGGCCGTCTCCACCTGGCACACCTTCGAAAACGAAGCCGCCCTCCCTCGAGCCTACTCGAGCGCCATGGTGCCCGGTCCCATCCCGCGCCACCTCGCTGCCCACTGGCTCCCCCTCGGTGCAAGCGCGCTGGTGGGTGCCTGGTCGCTCGAGAGCGCCGGGGGTGCCGAGCTCCTGGCGGTCAGCCAGCTCCCCATCCCTCTCGCTCCGATCGCTCGAGGCACGTGCGTCTTCGCCGGCCTCGCCGCGCAGCTGCCCCCCCGCAGTCCGCTGCGCTCGCTGACAGGCGGGATGCTGGTGGCGGCCGCCTCGGCCCCCGCCAGCTGGACGGCGGGCTGGCTCGGCCTCGCCGACCTCTTCGTGCTCGTGACCCTGCATCACCTGCTGGCCTGGCTGTTCTTCGCCGTGCGGCGGGCAGAGCGGCTGGCGCGGCAGGGTCGGCGCCAGGCGGCTCGGAAGCTCTGGATCCGCCTGCTGTTGGCCCACGGCCTGTCGCTGGGAGTCTGCGCCGGGCTTGTCCTGGTCCCCGCGCCCGCGCTCGATCCCGCCCGGGCGCTCGTCCTCGCACCCGGGGTCTACCTCTTCTGGTCGGTGCTTCACGTCGCTCAGACCGCTCTCACGCGAGGTCTCGAGGCTCCCCACGGTCCGGGATGAAGGCCGCTGGCCCTTCCAGGGGGACGTTCGACCAGCCGATGCAGGAGGAGCCTGCTTGCCAGTCCCGAGCCGGTTCCGCACACTCGGGGCCCGGCCAAGGGGGGGAGGCCGCACCCGGCAGATGCAGCTCGGGTTCAACACGAACATCCGCTATCGCGGGGTGCAGTTCCACGTCCAGACCGAGGACTCGGGGGCGGCGCGCCCCCACGTCGTCACGCACCTCTACCACGGGGGAACGATCCTGGCCTCCGAGAAGAGCGGGTACTCGGAGCTGGTGGAGGAGCGGGACCTCGAGGCCCGGGTGCGAGCGCTGATGGGCGAGCAGCACCAGGAGATGGTGCGCCGCCTGCAGTCGGGAGAGCTCGACGGTGTCCTCGAG
>JBDLIK010000507.1:0-3357 GCA_039714895.1 Myxococcota bacterium
CCGGGTCGAGCTCCACGAAGTGCTCGAGGGTGCGGCTCTCGAGATAGCCCGGGGCCTGGAGGGCCAGATGGCCCGAGTGCAGGCGGACGCTGTCCTCGATCATCTTCTCGTGGCTTCCCGCGGCCATCGCCACGAAGGTCACCACCAGCACGACCGCGAAGACCGTGGCGGCCAGCGTGATCCCCGTGCGACGGGAGTTGCGCCACACGTTCCGCCAGGCGAGGCGCAGCTCGAGCACCTAGTGTGGGTCCTTCCGCCTGAGGTTGCCCGTGGTGAAGAGGGACTCGTCGAGGGGATCATCGAATCGGATCTCGTGGACCTCGATCTCCGTGCGATTTCCCTCCTTGTCCAGGGGCAGCACCGTCCAGCGATGGGGGAAGGACCGCCCTTGGACTTCCCGTAGCTCGGTCAAGCGCACGGTGCGGATCTTCTCCCCATCCTCGTCGAAGTAGTCCGAGCGCAGCGGGGCGGAGCGCTCCACGTCCACCCAGTGCAGGATCCGCCCCCACACCACCGGCGCGTCCTCGTGCGGAATGTACTCGAGGACGTAGGCTCGGCGGCCTTCGTGGCCCTCGGGACTCGCGTCGATGCCCAGCAGGCGCTGCTCGTAGTCCTCGAGCATGCTCGAGCTGCGCACGAGGTCGTCGTTGGTGAGGTCGCTGCCCATCCAGGGCTGGAGCATCATGGACGGCGGGATGCGCATGGTGCGCTCCACCCGGGGGACGTACATCCACAGGTTCGGATGGAGCAGCAGGAAGCTGGTGCCGGCATCCTTGGGCGGAGCCAGCATGCGGATGAAGCTGCGCTTGCCGGGTCGGTCGTCCCAGGAGCGGAAGCGGACCACCCGCGGCGTGGGCAGGCGCGGCGAGACCACGGTCATGCTCGCGTCGAGGTAGTTGTTCTCGCCCCGCCAGACCTCTTCGACCCGTTCGGCCACCGCCCGCCCATCCACTCCGGGCGGGGCGGGCTCGAGATCGAGCTCCTCCCCGCGCGCCGCGGCGATCGTCACCACCATCGAGAGCAGCACGCGCCTCGCCAGCCGCGGGCGGCCCGTCACGCGTCCCCCTTCGCCAACGATGGCGTGACACGCAGGCCTCTGGCCCACACCTCGAAGAGCTTCGGCCAGTGCCGGCGCGCGTCGAAGCGCGGGTCGGCGAAGGCCTGCATGAGCAGGCCCTCCACGGTGGCGACGAATCCTGCCGCCACGCTCTCGACGGGGATCTCGCGGAGCTCGCCCCGCCCCACCCCTTCCGCCAGCAGGGAGGCCAGGAGCGCACGCACCTCCTCGTAGACCGAGGCCATCCGCTGACGCGCCTCGGGGTTCGCGAAGAACTCGAGCCAGGCGCGCGTCACGGGCAGCGCCGCGCCCAGGCGCTCCAGGCTTGCGTTCCCCGCTCGGCAGATCCCCTCGAGAACCGGCTCGCTCCCGGAGAGGTCCCGGAATCCGGCGAGGGCCTCCTCGGCAAAGCCGTCGAAGAGCGCCAACAGCACGTCTTCCTTGGACCGGAAGTGCCAGTAGAGGCTGCCTTTGGAGAGGCGCGCCGTGCGGGCGAGGTCGTCCATGGTGGCCAGGTGGTAGCCCCGATCCCCGAAGCAGCGCAGGGCCGCCTCCAGGATCTGCGCCCGGCGCTCCGGGGCAGAGACCCGACGGCGGGGAGACACGGAACGGACGCCCACGGCAGCTCCCAAGGCTCTCGGTCCAGAGATCTCGGTCCAGAGACCTCATAGACTGACCAGTCAGTCTAGGTGAATGCCTGTGAGCGTCAAGGGTTGCGGCAGCCCGAGTGGTATCCTGCGCTCCGAGGAGGCCTGCTTGAAGATCTCGGTGGTGATCCCTGCCTACAACGAGGAGGCGACGGTCGAGCAGCTGTTGCTGCGGGTCCGGCAGGCGCCCTTCGCCAAGGAGATCCTCGTGGTGGATGACGCCTCCACCGACGGCACCGCCAAGCGCGTGCGGGCGGTGGCCGAGCACGCCCCGGAGGTGCGCCTGCTCGAGCACCGGGAGAACCGCGGCAAGGGCGCGGCGCTGCGCACCGCCTTCGCGGAGGTGAGCGGCGACGTGGTGATCGTGCAGGACGCCGACCTCGAGTACGACCCGGCCGACTACCCCACCCTGCTCGGCCCCATCGCCGAGGGTCGGGCCGACGTGGTGTTCGGATCCCGGTTCCTGGGCTCACCCCGGGGCCATCGGGTGCTCTACTTCTGGCACTACCTCGTGAATCGCTTCTTCACCCTGCTCTCCAACGCCCTCAACGACCTCAATCTCTCGGACATGGAGACCTGCTACAAGGCGTTCCGTCGGGAGGTGCTCGACGGGCTCCAGATCCGTTCCAATCGCTTCGGCTTCGAGCCGGAGTTCACCGCCAAGGTGGCCCGGCGTCGTCTGCGCATCTACGAGGTGCCCATCAGCTACCAGGGCCGCACCTACGAAGAGGGCAAGAAGATCACCTGGAAGGACGGCCTCAAGGCGCTGTTTGCCATCGTCTGGTTCCGCTTCGTCGACTAGAACCTGGTGGACGCCTTGTTCCGCATTCGACACCGGTTACGTTCCAGCTCATCTCCTGAAGGAGTCGTCGATGGTCCGTGCAATCACGCTTCTGGGTGTGCTGGCGCTGCTGGCGGTCTGCTCGAGAGCCAGCGAGTCGGTTCGGACCGATGAGGTGGCGGGTCCCTTCAGCTGGGGCGCGGCCTCCAACGTCACGCACGTCCGCCACTTCTGGTTCTCCGGGCAGCCCGACGAAGACGCCTTGGAGGCGGCTCGCGGCGAGGGCATCGGCATCGTCATCAACCTCCGGGAGGTGCACGAGCACGGGTGGGATGAGGAGCAGGCCGTCGAGAACCTGGGGATGAGGTACTACAGCGTGCCCGTTCCCAGGAAGAAGCCGTTCCCGGCCGCGGCGTTCGCGCAGATCGAGGCGCTCGTCAAGGACAACGAGAACGAGCAGATCCTGATTCACTGCTCGACCGCCAATCGAGCCGCGGGATGGTTCGCGACCTACCTGGTGGCGGAACACGGAATGAGCTTGGACGACGCGCTCGCTGTCGGGCGGAAGGTGGGGATCACGAAGGACGCGATCGCCCAGAGCGTTGCGAATTACCTTGGTGAGCCGGCTCCCGTCGCAGCTGCCTCTCCCGCGGCGCCTCCGGTCGAGCCGCTCTTGGAGTAGAGGAGCGCGCTGACGGCCCAGCCAGCCGCCGCGGACCCTTCTCGGATTACGTGCGACGCTGGCTCGCGAGCTTCACGGTCACGCCGATCACATCGCCGAAGGGCACGCGTGTGACGAGCCGATCGAACGGGCGAGGGAGCAGCGTCGAGCGCCAGTGCAGATCGAGCAGGCGTTCCCCTGCGGCCTTCTC
>JBDLIK010000508.1:0-3354 GCA_039714895.1 Myxococcota bacterium
CGCCCCTGGATGCGTCGCGCGAGCTCGACCAGGCGATCGGTCATGCTTGGACCCCGAACCGGAAGGTGGTGGAGGCGCCGGGAATCGAACCCGGGTCCGCATGGCATCCAGCCAGCGCGTCTACGTGCGTAGGTTCCGCTCGCTCTCGGCGCGACCCGTCACGGTGCCAGGAGAGGTCGTGCCCAGGCGGACTTGGTTCTCATCCCCGGTTGCGGTCTGCCAGCGGCCGGGGACCAGCCTTCTTTTGACGCCCGCAACCCGCTAGAAGGCGTCGCGGACGGACGTCGCTAGCCCAGCTTCAGCTAGGCAGCGAGAGCGTAGTTGTCGTCGGCAGTTATGACTACCAACCGTGCCACTGGATTCACGAGGAGGTGGCCACCTCGGCACGCAGCGCTCGCCTTCGACCACCCGTCGAAGCCGATCGCCCCCACAGGAGAAAGGGTAATCACCGGCCCCTACCGTTGCAACTCCTGCTCGCAACGAGCAGTTTGACCCAGCGTCGCGACGATGGTGCAAGCGCCGGAGGCGCACGCAGCGAGGCGAAGCGAAGCTGTGGTGCCTGCGGGCTCTGCCCGCAGGCACCACAGCTAGCGGCTCGAGGCGCGCAGCAGCGCGCGCAGGAAGGTCTTCCGCTCGGCGGGAATCACCTCCTCGGGGTAGCCGATGCGCACGCGCAGCACCTCCACGGCACGGTCGAGCGCTGCATCCGCACGCTCGGGAGCGAGGACATCCACGCGGCGCAGGGTGCGGCGCAGCAGCGCACGCTCGGTCCGGCCCACCCTCGAGACCTGCCCTCGCTCGAAGCGGAACGTCCCGTCCCGGGGGTCCTCGTCCAGGTGGAGGGGATCCGCGGCGGCCGGGCGATCGAGCCGGACCACCAGCGTGCCGGCCGCCAGGTCCCCCAGGCGCTTGCCCTCGGGCGAGACGAGCATGGCGATGAAGCCGGTCAGGTAGTTGACGGGCAGGTAGTCCACCACGCGCAGCAGGTTGCGCAGCAGGGAGGAGGGGAAGTCGAGGGGCCGGCCCCCATCGCGCACCACCCGCAGACCCAGGGCCGCCTTGCCCGGGGAGCGCCCCCCGGTCACGGCCTCCCAGAACACGAAGTAGCTGAGCTCGGAAACCAGGAAGAAGACCAGGGCGACCGCAATCACCAGCACCACCGCGAGGCTCGACGGCTCTCCGGCCTGGCCCTGGCCGAGCTCGTCGACGGCCTGCCGGAGCGGCTCCAGGAACGAGAAGAGCAGCGGCGTCAGCAGAGCCAGCAGGACGAACAGGAGCCCCATCCAGATCACCAGCAGCAGGGCGTCGATCAGGTAGGCGAGCATGCGGCTGGTGGGGCCGGCCACCGGCAGGTCGAGGTGGACCTGCTCAGCCGAGCGAACGACTTGACGCGGCTGCGCGGGACTGCTCTCGTGGAGGCCCCCGGCCTCGTGCACGCCCTGCGGGCCCGGGAGCTCGCTCACGGGTCTCCCCCCTGGCTGGAGGATAGAGTTGGCGGGCCCGGCTGCAAAAGGCGACGCGGAGCGGCTCCGCTTCGAAGCACTGCTGGGGCGCTGCGAGCGGCTCCGCCCTGGAGGCCTCGCCTTCGAAGAGCTGCGAGAGCTCGCCCAGCTCTACCGGACCCACCTGGGTCGCCTGGCGCGGCTGCGGGAGCACGACGACGACCCGGACGCCATCCGACATCTGAACTCCCTGTGCGTGCGCGCCCACGCGCATCTGGGGACGGCCCGACCCGCGCGAGGAAGCTCTCCGCCACTGCTGGCGGGACTGCCCAACGCGCTGGCCCGGACCTGGCGCGCGCAGCTCCTGGCCTGGGGGCTGCTGGCCCTCGGACTCTACCTGGGCGCCGCGCTGGTGAGCACCGATCCGCGCAGCAGCTACGCGCTGGTTCCCTCGGGCCTCGGCTACACCCCGGCGGTGCTGGACCGGCTGCTCGCCGACCCGGCCGCGCGCGCGGAGTTCCTGGCCCGGGAGGAGACCCCGGTCGCCTCGAACGTGCTGTTCGGATCCTTCCTCTTCGCCCACAACACAAGGGTCGGCCTGCTGGCCTTCGCGACCGGCATGTTGGCGGGCATCCCGACCGTGCTGCTGGCCCTCTACAACGGGCTCACGGTGGGCGCCCTCGGGGCCGTCTTCTTTCGGGATCCGCTGCCCCTCCCGTTCCTGGCCTGGATCCTGCCCCACGCCGTCCCGGAGCTCACCGCCGTGAACCTCTGCGTGGCCGGCGGGCTGGTTCTGGGTGGGGCCATCGCGGCCCCGGGCCGACGCCCACGGGCGGTCGCGCTGCGCGAGGCGGCCCGGCCCGCCCTGCTGCTGTTCGTCTCGGCCCTTCCCCTCTTCCTGCTGGCCGCCGTCGTCGAGAGCTTCGTCCGCGAGTCCGCGCTCTCGATCGGAGCGCGGCTGGCCATCGCAGGAGGCATGGCGGGATTGGTGGTGGCCGGCCTCGGCGCCACACTACGCCTGTCCCGCCGGGTTCGACGGGAGGCCAGCTGGATCCGCGAGCTCACCGCGCCCGTCGAGCACTGACCTCCACGAGAAACGCCCCGCCGGACGGGCGGGGCGCTCGAGAGGCCAGCCGGGTTCGCTCGCAATCAGCTCCGGCGCCATCCCCACAGCCCGAGGGCGAGCAGGCCCATCAGCGTCAGGCCCGCGCCCGGCTCCGGAATGGGTCGCCCCTCCGTGCCGAAGATCGGATCCACGTTCGCGATGCTCGTCAGCTTGTTCGTCGTGCCGTCGTACTTCAGCGTGGCGACCGCCGAGTTCTGGATCCAGGCGCGATTCCCCGAATCCTGGAAGCCGCCGCCCTTGCCGCCGCAGCTCGGCGAGCCCGGAGGCCCGGTGCAGGTGGCGTCGTCCACGATCGAGAAGGAGGTGCCGTCGGGAGGGTTGGGCTCCACGCCGCTCAGGGTGCCGCTGGTGAAGAGATCCGCCATGCCCAGCGCTCCCAGATCCGGGAAGGCATCGCCCACGGAGGACAGGAGGCTGCTTCCGAGCGTTCCCGTGGAGGCGAAGCCGGAGCGGAAGCCCCAGTGCCGGGTCACGTCGAGGTTGCTGTTTGGTCCGCCCCCGAAGTCTGAGATCGCGTCGTCGGAGCCGGCGCCCACCAGGGACTCGGCGCTCACGGTGGAGGTCGAGAGCGCCACACTGAGGTCGATCTGGGTGGCACCCGAAAAGGCGTCGAAGGCCACACCGGAGAGCGTCTGGGCGATGCCGCCGAGGTCCGCCTGGTTGGAGCCATTGTAGGTGAGCGTGATGGTGAGCATGCAGCTGCTGGTCATGCACGCGTCGTCGTAGTCGAACTGGATCGTGACATCCGGGAAGTAGCTGGGGTCGTCGCCCCCGAGGATCGGTTGG
>JBDLIK010000509.1:0-3354 GCA_039714895.1 Myxococcota bacterium
CGGCTCCCGGTCCACGCTCCCAACGAGCTCTACGACACCCGCGCGCGCATCTTCGTGCTGCAGAGCCCCTTCTCGGGGGGCGTCACGCGAAGCTTCGAGCGGCTGGAGAGCGACCCCCGCTTCACGGACCTCCGGGCCAATCTGCAGCATTTCCGCGGGGTCCATGCGGACATCCTGACCGAGCGCGACGAGATCATCGCGGGCGGCTTCCTCCCACTCCGGAGCGTCCGCTACCTGCGCGTCTCGAAGCGCTACTTCGGATACGTCGAGGAGCAGCTCGCCCAGGTCGAGGAGATGCTGTCGCGGCTCGACGCCATGGGAGCTGCCGTCCCCCGGACCGACTCAGGTCAGCCAACGCCGCAAACGAATCCGTAAGGGATTCGCCTGCTTGACGGCCACCCAGGTGCTTGATCCCCACGGGGACCCATGGTAGCATCTAATTGAGTATCGAATTACGTATGGAGCCGCCTATGGAACCCGAGAACACTGAAAGCCGTGAGCTCTCGCTCGAGGCGCTAGACCTGGGAATCGACCTCCGGCGAGCTGTATCCGTGACCGCCTTTCGGCAAAACGCTTCAGAGCTCATCGAGGAGACGGTGTCTAGCAACCGGCCGCTTCTTCTCACAACAAACGGAGCGTCGAAAGCGGTGGTGGTTGGCGTCGAGCTTTTTCAGCAGCTCTTTGACCTTGCGGATGAAGCGGTGACGCTTCACCGCCTGAGGCGTGGGCTCGGCGAAGCAGAGCGCGGGGAGACCCGCCCTGCGGAGGATCATCTGGCGGATTTGAAGCAGAAGCATGCTTCGATTCTCGATTGAGGTCACACGCTCCGCTGAGCGCGATGTCGACCGAATTATTGACAGCATCCTCCGGCGCTTCGGCGAGAAGTACCTCGCGAAGTGGCTCGCTTCGTACGAGGCAGCGGTGCTCTCGCTTGAGACGCTTGCCGACCACTGCTCGCTGGCACGCGAAGAGGAAGTGCTTCGCGTCGGGCTCCGGCGTCAGCTCTTTGGCACCCGGCAGAATCCGTACCGCGTACTGTTCGTGGTCGCCGAGGACGAGGAGGAACCGATGGTGCGGATCGTCGGCGTTCGCCACGCTAGGCGACGAGACTACAGCGAGGAAGAGCTTCGGGACGCGCTGGAGGAGTAGCCGCTCCTGGCGCACTGACAGATTTCCTTGCAGTCGCTGGGTAAGCGTCACTCACAGGGTTCGGTGACTCGATGCCAGTGACGCGCACCTCGCGAAGGATAATAGGCGGGACGAACTGATGAACAGTGAGCTTCCACTCGGTTGGAAGCCACTGCCGGCGAGGGAGGCTTCGCTCGTGGTAGGCGTCATGAAGAAGGTCGCCGAGAGATCGAAGCTCGCTTCGGTCTAAACTAGTCGGCGCTTTCCTCGCCAAACGGCCACCAGGGCCAGCCGGGGTCCGGAGGGCCGCCGTAGC
Source organism: Myxococcota bacterium (assembly GCA_039714895.1). GTDB lineage: Bacteria > Myxococcota_A > UBA9160 > UBA9160 > DASRUS01 > JBDLIK01. Next base: position 1,445 of record JBDLIK010000509.1, read on the forward strand.
GGCGGACGCGCAGGACCACGTCTTCGTCGGAGACGTCCACGAAGAGCGAGTCGGTCACTCGGGTGTTGCTGCCCAGCTGCAGGCGCGCGGCGGTGATGCGCAGCCCGGTGGTGACCCCCTGTCCCTCGACGCGCGAGTAGATCAGGGTCTCTCCGAAGGGGCGATCGTAGGCGAAGAGAGGCGGACCGAAGCGGCCGTAGAGCTCCGCGCGGCTGCTGACCCCCGGGGTCAGCTGCGCGGCGTCGAACTTCAGCCAGCGGTGATCACTCGCGCAGGACAGCAGCCCCACAGCGGTGATCCCCAGCACGGCCCCCCGGAAGGCCCGCCTCATCGAAGGCTTCCTCCCGGGGTCGTGGCCATCTCCACCTGAAGGTCCCGTCCGTCCTCTCCCTGCCAGGGTCGCCAGAGCGTCTCGATGTCACCCTGGGTCACGCGCTCGACGACTCCTTCGTCGTCGAACTCCACCACCACCGCGTAGGCCGGCTGCTCGTCGCACCAGCGGAAGGGAAGCACTGGGGAGGCCAGGAGCGGCGGGGGCACGCCCAGGTTGAAGACCACGCACTTCTGGGTGCGGCTCACGTAGCGCATGAAGCTCTTGGAGAGACGGAAGAGGCTGGGATCCGCTGGGCGGACGAGGTCGAACACCTCCAGGGGCGGCGGCGGGCCCCAGGCCCGGAGGATCTCGGGCACCGTCGTCTGCCCCACCACGATCTGGCTGGTGTCGAGGTCGCGCACCTTCGCGTTGATGACCTGCTTCGAGTACACGCAGCTCGAGCAGAGGAAGAGGGCCAGCATCAGCAGCCCGACGCCGAGGCTGTGTCCCCGCGCGGGGCTCACGCTCACTCCTCGCCGCCGAAGGGCCAGAACTGCCAGGCGAGATCCCGGGAATTGGAGCTGTGGATCACCTCCTGGACCACGCTGCTCGAGTCGACCACGAAGACCGCGGTGTCGAGACCGATGTTGGTCTTCTGCACGCTGAAGATGATGAGTCCAGCCAGGAAGCTCTTCGAGTCTCCGAAGCCGTAGACGAAGCCCCGGTGGTCCGGAGGAATGTTGATGATGTTCGTGGGCTCGCTCCCGAGGATCGCCGTCAGCTCCTCGGTGGTGGTCTGCCCCGGCTTCACCCGAGCGATCCGCGTGTAGGGATCCTCGATGTTGATGCGCTGACGCTGCCAGGCACAGCCGAGCGTGGACCCGAGGAAGAGGAGAGCGCAGACCGCGGCTGCCAGTCCCCTGCGATTCGCAAAGCACGCCACTTGGATCCCCTCCATGGGCTCTGGTGGGTGACGGGCCGACCGGCTCGACCCGGGGGGGCGACTCTAGCGCAGCCGCCCGAGCGACTCCTCGGCTCTCCGAGTCAGCCGACGCGGGGAGCGAATCCTTGGGATTCGCCAGCTACCCGAGCCGATCGAGCTCCCGGGCGATGGCGCCGTGCAGCTCCTCGTCGGGCTGGTGGCGGAGTGCCGCGCGCAGCAGGCGCTGGGCACGGGGACGGTCCCCATACATCGCCTCCCAGACCCCGGCTGCATAGATCAGCACCGGCTCCTCGGGGTGGGCGACGACGGCGCTTCGCAGCCGGTGGCGATCCCCCCGAACGAAGCGCCGCTCCAGCGCGACCAGCCGCACCAGATGGGCAAAGTCCTCCCGCCCGCGGCCGGCCTGGAAGGCCCGCAGCGAGAACTCGAGCGCCTGCTCGGTCTCGCCCACGAGCTGCGCAACCCGCGCAACCTGACGCAGGATGGTCACCATCTCCGGTCCGTCCCCGAGCTGGCTCCGGGCCAGGCCTTCGGCTTCCTCGAGACGCCCCTCGGCCAGCAGCAGTGCGCAGAGGGAGGCTGGCGCCCCAGCTTCTGCCGGTTCCATCACGGGCTCCTCCGTGTCCTCACTTCCGAGGACCGGGGGTTCGTCGG
>JBDLIK010000510.1:0-3351 GCA_039714895.1 Myxococcota bacterium
CTGCTGCCCACGCGCTACGACGATCGCCGCAGACTGTTGCGGGTAGATGAGCTCCAGGTGGGCGGGCGCGCCACCTTCGTGGCACGCGTGCTGCTCTGTGACCAGGTGTCGGTCCGCCGGGGGCGTCGCTTCGGCCGCGGCCCCCGCCGTGCCCTCCAGGCCGTCGTGGGCGACGACACGGGGACCGTGAATCTCAAGTGGTTCCACGGGGTCGACTCCGTCGCCCGCAGCCTCTCGAAGGGTGCGCGCGTGCTCGTGACCGGAGACGTGCGGCGCTATCGGTTCGCCAAGGAGCTCATCCATCCGGAGATCGAGCGGTTGGGGGAGGGCGAGGACGGCGACTCGCGGCCGGTCCAGGTGGTTCCCGTCTATCCTGGGATCGAGGGGGTGCCGCCTCGCACCTTGCGCTCTCTGGTGGAGCGGGCCGTGCTCGAGCACGCGGACCTCGTCGAGGACTTCCTTCCCGGGCGGCTCGTCGCCAAGCGGAACCTGCCCGAGAGCGCCGCTGCGCTGCTCCGGCTCCACCGCCCTCCTTCCGACGTGGACCCCGAAGAGCTCGCGGACCCCACGCGGAGCCCGGCGCGCCAACGCCTGGTCCTCGAGGAGCTCTTCCTGCTCGAGACCGGACTCGCGCTGCGCCGGGAGGCGCGCGGGCGCGAGCCCGGCATCGCGCTGGAGGTCAGTCCGCAGCGTCTCGCCCGCGCCGTCTCGGCGCTGCCGTTCCGTCTCACGGGCGCCCAGCAACGAGCCTGGCAGGAGATCCAGAGCGATCTCGTGCGCCCCCACCCCATGCAGCGTCTGCTTCAGGGAGACGTGGGGGCTGGAAAGACGGCCGTGGCCTACCTGGCCGCGGTGGCCGCCGCGGCTTCCGGGCACCAGGCGGCGTTGATGGCGCCCACCGAGCTGCTCGCGGAACAGCACGCCCGGACCCTGCGCGGCCTGGTGCAAGGGGCCGGAGAGGGCAGCCGGCTTCGCATGGCGCTGCTCACCGCGTCGGTGCCTCGCGCGGAGGCCGAGGGCGTGCGCGCCGCACTGACGGAAGGTCGGCTGGACCTCGTGGTGGGAACCCACGCGCTGGTGCAGAAGGACGTGCGGATTCCACGCCTGGCCCTGGCCATCGTGGACGAGCAGCACCGCTTTGGGGTGCGACAGCGCGCCGCGCTGGCCGCCAAGGGGGAGGGCGGTCGCTCGCCCCACACGCTGGTGATGACCGCCACCCCGATTCCGAGGACCCTGGCCCTCACGGTCTACGGCGATCTGGATCTCTCGGTGATCGACGAGCTGCCCCCCGGACGTCGCCCGGTGGCCACCCACGTCGTGCGCGGCCGCGAGGCCGCCCAGGTGGCGGAGACGGTGCGGGAGACCGTCGAGCGGGGCGAGCAGGTCTACGTGGTCTATCCGCTGGTGGAGGAGTCCGAGAAAGTGGACCTGCGCGCGGCCACGGAGCAGGCCGAGCGCATCCGCAAGGCCTTTCCGGACCAGCACGTCGATCTCGTTCACGGTCGCCTCGACGCTCTGGCGCGGGCCCAGGCGATGGAACGCTTCGTACGTGGACAGACCCACATCCTCGTCACCACGACGGTGATCGAGGTGGGCGTAGACGTTGCCGGGGCGACGCTGATGGTCGTGGAGAACGCGGAACGCTTCGGCCTGGCTCAGCTCCACCAGCTTCGCGGGCGCGTGGGGCGCGGGGCGCGGCCGGGGACCTGTCTGCTGGTGGCCCGGGGCGGAAGCGGCGAAAGCGAGGCCCGCCTGTCCGCCATGCTCGAGACCACCGACGGGTTTCGCATCGCGGATGCCGACCTGCGGATCCGCGGCCCCGGGGAGTTCCTGGGCACCCACCAGAGCGGCCACCTGCCCGACCTGCGTCTCGCCGACCTGGTACGCGACGCTCGACTGGTGGCGTTGGCCCGGGAGGCGGCCCTCGCGCGGGTGCGCTCGGATCCGGGCCTGGGTCGCTCGCCGGAGCTGGCGAAGGCCGTGCAGTCCCGCTGGGGAGATCGGCTGGCGCTGGTGGACGTGGGCTGAGGGGCGGTGGGGATCCTCGCGGGCCTCGTCCTGGGCGTGACCGTGGCCCTGCTCGCACCCGGCTGGGTGCTCTGGATGCGTCCCGGTCTGCAGCCGCTGTTCGCCGTCACCATGTTCTTCCTGGGAACCCTGGTGCGTCGGGAGGACGTGAGCGCCTTCGCCACGGCGCCGGGTCGCGCCCTCTCGGGCCTGGCCTTCCAGTACACCATCATGCCGCTCTCGGCCTTCGGCGTGTCGCTCTGCTTCGACGACCCGGTGATCAAGAGCGGCATCATCCTGGTGGGCTGCATGCCGGGAGCGATGACCTCCAACGTGATGACCGCACTGCTCTCCGGCGATCTGATCCTCTCCGTCACCATGACCACCGTGGCCACGCTGGCGTCTCCGCTGCTGCTGGCGCTCTGGCTCCCGCTGCTGCTCGACACGCAGCTCGCCGTGCCGGTGGCCTCGCTCGCCTGGGATGCCACCTGGATGGTGGTGCTGCCGGTGGCGGCGGGGACCCTGCTGCGGGCCTTCCGTCCGGCGATGCCCCGAGGCTGGGATCGGCTCGCCACCGTGCTGGCCAGCGCCTCGATCCTCGCCATCATCACCCTCGTGGCGGCGGTGAACCGCGAGCGCCTGGAGGCCCTGGGCCCGGGGCTGGCGCTCGGCATGCTGGCGCTCAACCTGGCCGGCTACGGTCTGGCTTTCGCGGCCGCGAGTCTGCGCGGCTGGCCGCCGCGCCAGCGACGCACGCTGGTGGTGGAGGTGGGCATGCAGAATGCCGGCCTGGGCTCGGTGCTCGCACTCTCCCACCTGGGCGAGGCGGGCGCCGTCCCGAGCGCTTTCTACACGATCCTGTGTGTCTTCACGGCCGCCTGCGCGCTGCCTCTCATTCGAAGACGATGTGACGGTGCTCCGCGTCGACCTCGAGGTCCCGCTCCAGGACCCGGCCGTCGGCCATGCGCGCCCGGAAGCGGTGGCGCCCGGGTTCGACGGGCACCCCGGCCAGGGGAGTGGTCCCGAGTGCCCTGCCGTCCATCTCCACCTCGGCCCAGGGGGTGGCGTTGAGGTTCACGGTGAGGGCCGGCCCTTGGGGCAGCAGCGCGGCGACTTCCGCGGCCTCGGCCTCGACCGCCTCGGCCGGCGAGTCGGTGGCAGAGCCGGCCGGCGGGAGATCGGGGGTCTGCAGCCAGAGCCACAGCAGGAGCAGCCCTCCGGCGGCAGCGGTCACACCGAGCGCGGCGGCGCCGAAGCGCGAGCCGACTCCGGCCGCACCCCGCTCCGACTGCCCCGTCGGCGCTCGCGCGGCCGGGGCGAACGGCTCGAGCGCATCCTCCTCCT
>JBDLIK010000511.1:0-3346 GCA_039714895.1 Myxococcota bacterium
AGACGCTCCGCGAGGGCCGGGCCCACGGAGGACTTGCCGGCCCCCATCATCCCCACCAGCCACACGGTCTTCCCACCCATCCCGGCCAGTATAAGCAACCGGGGGGAGAGCCATCGCCCTCCCCCCGTCGAAGCGTCGGAATGCCCGCGGGCCGCGCCCACTGGCAGACGGCGTCAGCTGGCGAGCGCCCGGTTCACCACGATGCGCGGAGTCACGAAGATCAGCAGCTCGTTGCGCTGGTCCCGGGTCTCCACGTTGCGGAAGGCCGCTCCGAGGAGCGGGATCTTGTTGAAGAACGGGACGCCGGAGGTCCGGTCCGACTTGCTGATCACGTAGATGCCACCGATCACCAGCGTCTGACCATCCTTCACGAGCGTCTCGGTCTTGGCCTCGTTCTTGGCGATGGCGGGCGAGCCCGTGGGCGTCTGGACACTGTCGTCGGGCGCGTTTCTCTCCACCTCGATGTCCATGATGATGGAGCGGTCGGCGGTGATGTGCGGCGTCACCTTGAGCTTCAGCACCGCGTCCACGAACTCGAGCTGGGCGTCACCGTTCTCGAAGGTCTGGAACGGAATCGACACACCCTGCTGGATCTCGGCTTCCCGGTTGTCGAGGGTCACGACGCGCGGGCTCGAGATGACCTTGCCGTCACCGTTGCTCTCGGCGGCTTCCAGCCGCAGCTCCAGGTTGAACTGCTCGTCCAGGATGAAGGCACCGAGGTCCAGCAGTCCGTTGGCCACGCTGGTGATCGGATTGGCCACCGACACATGGTTGAAGGTGTCCGTGAAGCCCGTCAGCAGGCCGCTTCCGTCGTGGAAGACGAGGTCCTCGCCGCCGTTGAGCGAGTTCTGCGGAATCGGGCTGGCCCCGAAGGCCCAGGTGCTACCGATCTCGCGGGAGAAGTCGAGCCGGGCCTCGACGATCTTGGCCTCGATGAGCACCTGAGGCGTCTGGGTGTCGATCGCCTTGATGAGCGCCGTGGCCTCGTCGATCACCGAGGGGATGTCCTTCAGGATCACGGTGTTGGTCCGCTGGTCGACGTCCACGGTGCCTCGCGGGGTGAGCAGGCGCTTCACCATCTGCGAGACCTCTTTGACGCTCGCGTAGTTGACCGGCTGGAGCTTCACCACCAGGTCCTCGAGCTTCTCCTTGGCCCGTCGCTCCTGGAGGCGTGCTTCCTCTTCCGAGGCCAGCAACTCCGACGGGGCGATGCGCAGCACGTTGCCCACCCGCACGAAGCCCAGCCCCTTGGTCAGCAGGATCACGTCGAGGGCCTGGTCCCAGGGCACGTCCACCAGGCGGATGGTCACCTTCCCGTCGACCTCGTCCCCTGCAATGATGTTCAGGTCCGAGACGTCGGCGATCAGCCGCAGGACGTCGTCGATCTCGACATCCTTGAAGTCCAGGGAGATGCGGCGGCCCGCGTAGTGCTTGCCTTCGGTGAGCCCCCCTTCCTGCAGGACGCCGAGGCCCTCTTCGATCTCGAGGGCCGCCGGCGGCGCGAGCTCAGCCTGGGCCCGGGCCACATTGGCGGCAGCACGAGCTGCGGGCGCGATGGAAGCCGGGCGCTCTTGCTGCCGCTCGTAGAGAGGCGGACGCTTGGCCGTCTTCGTGGTATGCGGGAAGTCGAGGAAGAGCATCGTTCCCCGCTGAGAGATCTGGGGCTCGAGCCCGGTCGCCCGCTTCATCACCACGCGCACCTCGGGCCGGCTCACGTCGGGCTGCTGGAAGGCCGTCACCAGCGAGAGGGAGGCGGTGTCCTCGGGAGCCAGGCGAACGGCCGCATCCGGGTCGATGGTGGCGCCGTGCAGACGCAACACCAGGGTGTCCGGATCGAGGTCCACGATCTCGTGCTCCACGGGGCCGTCGCTCAGCACCACCACCCGATCGAGGGTCTCCTGGGCATCGAGCTGGACACCGTAGATGCGGGTCGCACCGGGTGCGCTCTGCGCCGGGGCCTCCGGGGCTTTCGCCTTCGCGGTGGAAGCGGTCTTCGTCACCGGCTCGGGGGTCAGCGCGACCTCCTCGGCGGGGGACGCCTCGGTCCGGGCCTCCTCGATCCAACCCGGAAGCTCCGGCTCCGCTTCGGCGACCACGGTCTCCGGCTCGGCCTCCGCCTCGGCCACGCTCGGCTCCACCGGCTCGACGCCCGGGGCCGGAGCCGCCGGCACCGGCTCGTCGCCGGGCTGCGGGTCGAGAGTACTCGGCCGCTCGGCGGCGAGGGCGACGCCGCCCCCCAGCCGCAGCAGCAGACCCTCGGCGGTGGGCTCGGCCGAGAATCCCGCGAAGGGGGCCTCTGCCGAGCCGCCGTCGATCACCACGCGAACCTTGTCGGCGTGCTCGCCGATGCGGATCCGGTCGGCGTGCTCCCCTCCGATCTCGACGACCGCGGGGGCGTCCGAGCCCGAGAGCCCCACCAGGTCGAGGACCAGGCGGTCGGGCTGCTCGAGCACGAAGGTCTCGACGTCGGACAGCGGCCCATCGGCTTCCAGCCGGATGCGGGTCCCTTCGGCGCTCTCTTCCGCGGCCAGCGTGAGCAGCCGCGTCGCCTGGGGCTCGGACGAGCCGAGTGCCCCCAGCGTCTCCGCCTCGGGGCTTTCCGGGGCCTTCGGGGTGATGCGGATCTCGAAGCCGTTCTCGCCTTCCCGCAGCTCGTGGGTCGCGGGAGCGGCCAGTGCCAGCTCCACCCGGGCGTTGCGGTCGTCGCCCGTCTCGAAGGAGGAGACTCGAACCTCCTCGACGAGCCCATCGTGGACGGGCAGCGCGGCCGGCTGGGCCTCGACCTCGATCCCGGTCAGGTCCACCACCAGGCGGGCCGGATCCTCGCGCTGGAAGGCGGAGAAGATCGGATCGGAGACCCCCACCAGGCCGATCACGGTGGTATCGCCCTCGTGATCCACTCGGAGCTCGGTGAGCACGCGCTCTGCGCTGGCGGAGCGTGTTCCCCCGACCCCGGCGGCGAGAGCCGCCAACCCCGCGAGCGCGACTCCGCGTAGGAGCCGACGCGCCACGGCGTGGGACTGTTCGTGCAGGGAAGCGAACATCAGCTAACCCCCTTGGCCTGTCGGACGAACCCGCATGGGGATGTCCTTCATCGTCTTCTCGCCCACGTAGTCCACGTAGGTCTCACGCACCATGACGAGGTTGTCCTCGATGCGAACCACCGTTCCGTCGTTCTTGCCGATGGCGGTTCCCGTCTGCACGACGTAGCCACGCCCCGACGGGTCCTCCATCAGCGCCCGACGGCGCTCGGAATCCCACACGATTCCCACCACCGAAAGCTGGTTGAGGTCGAACTGCTCGAGCGGACCCTTCACCCCGTCCTCGAGGACGCCCAGCCGATCGA
>JBDLIK010000512.1:0-3341 GCA_039714895.1 Myxococcota bacterium
ATAGGGCGTGGTCGGCAGGCCGCAGCCGTCGCAGCGCGAGTACCCCTCGCGAAAGTCATCGAAGCAGAGGGGGCAGAAGCTCACGGCCTGCGGGTCGCAATTCTCGGGCTCGATCAGCGCCTCGCGCGGGAACCCCAGCTCTTCTCCCAGGCGCAAGAGGGCAGCCCGAAGCCTCGATAGGAACCGGCGTCGGGCGGCCGTGTCCATCTCACCCTCGAGCCGTCGCCAGGGGGGATGCTCCAGACGCGCGAGCTCTCGGCGCAGAAGGGCGAGCTGCTCCCCGTCGCCGAGCAGCAGTGCGGCCACGACCACCGGATGGAAGGACGCCAGATTGCCGTCGACCAGCACCTGGGGGGTGCGCAGGAGTGAGGGGGGGTAGAGCGCGCATACGATGAGAAGCTCGCGTCGCTCTGCGACGGCCTCGGGTCGAAGGCGCCGATGTACCCGGTGGAGTGCCACGAGTGCCCCGAGGTCCAAGAGCCCCAGCGCCGGACCCAGCACGAGCCAGGCGCGATCGTCGTCGATGGCCAAGGCGGTCGCCGGAACGGCAACGAAGATCGCCACCAGGAGGCCGCTGCAGAGAGCCCGCAGCCACGCCGTCGCCGTCCGGGCTTCCTCGAAGGCGTCCTCGGCTCGACTCCGCGAAAGCGAGGCCTCCAGATGGGCGTCGAGCCTCGCCTCGGGGCTCGACGAGTCGGCGAGATCTGAGATCAGCTGCGAGATGCTCCGTGCCTGCTCGTTCGAGGAGGCCCGGACGAAGCCTCGGCCCGCGACCTTCACAAGGGTTCCCGAGGCTTCTGTGCTCCGCGCCGCCTGGAGGTCGACCCATCGCGAGGGCTCCGGAGGATCCAACTGGCCGAAGCGTCGGAGAGGGCTGCTCGCGTAGAGGCGGCCGTTCGCCAGCTCGAAGGGGAGCGCGCTCGGTGCCAGGGTCAGGTCCGAGGGGAACGGGCTTGCGACCCGCAAGCAGGGGCCGCGGCGGGCTCGTAGCGCACCGAGCCATCCCGTGACGAGGAGGCCCTCGGGCGGTGTGTAGACGACGCACTGCCAGAGGATGAACCCCGCCAGGTAGAGCAGGAGCTCCACGCGGCCGGGCCCGCTACACGCGGGTGATCGGTTCCTCCGTGGCCGACCGACCCCGGAAGAAGCGCCGCACCACCGCCGCCACGCCCACCGCTCCGGCCACGATGACCTTCCAGAAGCGAGCCAGGAGGCCCGACTTCACGAGGGCGGCGGCCCCGCCACCGACGATCAGCGCGCCTAGCCCGTACTCCGCGATCTTGTCGGTTCGGGCGTTGAACTCGGCGTAGGTGTTGCCTTCGGTGTAGCGGAAGTGGGTCAGCAACTGATCCGCCCTCCGAGAAGCGCTCGCCAGCGCCATCGGATCCGAGACCAGCGTCGCGCTCATCACACCGCCCCGGCCCAACAGCCGGACATTGCGGTTCACGATCTCGTGCCCCTCGCTCCGGGCGGAGATGGCCCAGCTGAGGTGATTGGTGAACGAGTCGTAGCGGGGCGGTTCTTGCCAACCCTGGATCTCGACCGTGGGCCAGCCTCGCTTCCGGCGCTCTTCATTGCCCGCCTTGGTGCCCTCCCGAATGGAGGACAGGATCGCGTCAGGGTCCAGGTCCTCCGCCTCGTCGTCCTTGACGTAGCCGGTGTCCTCGAACTCGAAGACGAGAAACCAGCTCTCGCCTTCAGAGGTTGGAGCCACGGTGGCGAGCTCCGTTCCGGAAACGGGGTTCTGGGTCAGCTCCATCAGGCGCATCGTTCCCGGCTGATCGAGGAAGATGTAGTCCTCGGGGAGGTCGATCTCGGAAACGCTTCCGATGGCGTAGGTCGAGCCTCCGGCCTGCCACGGGAGCTGGGGCGAATCCTCGGCGAGCGCGCTGACGCTCCAAGCGCACAGCGCGACCGCGAGCCCGAGCCCCCGAGCCACTGCCAGACGATTTTGGCGGAACATTGTCGCCTCCAGGGAAGGGGGATCGCCTCTCAGGCGAGCCCGACCCAAGTATACGTCATCCACTCCTTCCGGAGCCTTCGGCAACCAGATGCTGGCCCTTGACGCTTATCGGCCGCCCTTCGCTCTTCACGGCATTCCATTCCAGTTCCTTCCGGTGCGAGCAACACTGGGAGGCGCTAGCTGCCGCGAAAGACACCTCGGGCCGGCAACGCGAGGATCTCCACGGTTCCGAGCGAGCCCTCGATCCCGGGAAGTCCCGTGTTCACCCTCACGTCCGAGCGATTCTCGCCGTACGATCCGAGCAGCCGATCCCAGAACGAGAAGATCGTTCCGTAGTTCGTGTCGAGCAGCCGTGACTCGCGGCTGTGATGCCGCCTATGGAGGGCGGGCGTGACGAACAGGCGGCCGAGAGTCCGCTCGACCCAGAGAGGCAGGCTGATGTCTCCGTGCTCGAGGAAGTTGGCGAACGCGAAGACCAACTCGAACACGATCACCCCGACGATCGGCAACCCCAGAACGGCGATCGCCACGAGCCGGAGCGGCAGCGCGAGCAGCAGCTCACCTGGGTGGAATCGGAGCGCGGTAGTGACTGTGTAGTCCGGATCGGAGTGGTGAGCCTGGTGGAACCGCCACAGGAACGGCACCCGATGATTGGCCCGGTGCCAGAGATAGGAGACGAGATCCATCCCGAGCAGGCTGACCGGGATCGCGATCCACGCCGACAGGACGCCCTGGTTCAACAGGCCAACGCCGCCGCCACTCGCCCAGCGGGAGACCGTGCAGGCACAGCCCACACACACCGCGCCCAACAGCGCCGCGTTGAGCGCCCAGAGCCCGCTATTGGCCCGCCAGCTCCCGGCCAGCGCTCGGTGCGGAGCCCAGCGCTGGAACCCGACCGCCAACGCGAACGCCAGTAGGAACCCGATCGACTTGACAATCTGGAATTCGGCCTCGGTCATCCGGAAGGATCCTACAGGTATCCCGCGAGATCCGTCGCGGAGAGCATGAGCGTGGAATCTTGGAGGCGCATGCATTCGGTGCCCGACAGCGGCCGCGATGCCCCCAGGGGGAAGGAGAGAATAGAGGTAATGGATCCTGGCCGCCATCCAGTACCAGGCGGAAGACGTGGCCGCGCTACGCGAGCTGGGGGAATACCGTGGCAAACAGGCCCTCTTCATGAAGCAGCGGCCAGAGGTCCTGGCTTCGCTGCGCCAGGTGGCCCTGGTGGAGTCGAGTGAGTCCTCGAACCGGCTCGAGGGAATCACCGCCGAGCACAAGTGCCTCGAGCAGCTGGTGCTTCATGACACCACGCCAAGCGATCGATCGGAGCAGGAGATCGCTGGCTACCGCGACGCCCTCTCGTTGATTCACGAGTCGG
>JBDLIK010000513.1:0-3336 GCA_039714895.1 Myxococcota bacterium
TCCTCTGGGCGCGCCCCCGGGCCCCGGGGGCGCCGGCGCACTCTATCACGGCCGGCACCCCGCCGAGCAACCCGTGAGACCCGGACCCTCAGGGCGGTTCCCGGGACGAGCTTCCAGGCCGCCGGGGGCAGGCCGCGAACCTCGGGTCAGAAGCTGGGCTGCTGGAGGGTTCCTCCCACGCGCATCGGGCAGCCGGCTTGGCGCGGCTCGCGGCGCTCAGCGCGAGTACCGCGGCGACGAGCGAGAGGGCGGCACTGCGTTCGTTCACGGCGCAGACAGGTGCTCGAGGAGGATGCGCCTCACCTCCAGGATCGTCTCGGGATGCCCCTGGGAGGAGTGGATCGAGCGCACGATGAGCTCCGACTCGACCCCCTCCAGGTGGGCGCTGGTGAACTCCACCACGCCGTCGCTGCCCTCCTCCGGAGGCCCGTCCCCCCTCACCGCGATGATCGAGTGGGCCGACACCCGCTCGTTCAGGGGCAGGTCGGAGAGGGCTCGGGTGAAGTTGCTGGACGGGTTCATGTTGTCGATGCTGGTCGGCATCCGCGCCAGGTTGCGGCGCATCCGTTCGTCGGGGTTGGCCCGCAGCAGGTCAACGCTGGTACGAACGAGGCGGCCGGGCGCCTGAACCAGACCGGCCGCGAAGCTGCCCAGACGTCCCCGTGCCATGTAGCTGCCACCATGGGGCGTCGAGATGAAGATCACCCGCTCCACGAAGGGAAGCGACTCGAAGAAGAGAGCGTCCTCGAGCAGCTCGCGGGTCTCGGGCTGGAGCCGGGGGCTCACCTCCTCGAAGGGCACGTCGCTGACCCCGTCCCAGAAGCGCGTCCCACTGTCGCTGGCCACGAGGCGGGTCAGCAGGCCGCCCTGGCTATGGCCGATCACGACCATCCGGCGGAGCCCGGGATCCGTCCCCTCCGGGTCCAGCTCCTCGACGGCGCTTGCCAGCGCGTCCCGGAGCCCGGCCGCCGAGAGCAGGATGGGGGGTCCGGTGGGATACATGAAGAACCACAACTGGTAGCGGCGGCGGATCTCGGGGTAGCTCTGCAGCTCGTTGAGCAGCTCGGCCCAGCGCGCCGGGCTCGAGGCCGTGCCATGGACGAGCACCACGGGAATGCGGCCCCGGTGATAGGGCTGGAGCATGAAGAGACCGTCGTCCGCTCCGCGCAACAGGTCCGGGAGCAGATCGCCGCCGCGGAAGCCCGCGATCTCCGTGTTCCAGATCCGGGAGCGATGCAGCCCGTAGGCCAGGGCTGCCGTCGTCTCCACCTCGAGGGGCACCTCCTGACCCCCGATGGACACGGCGGCGGTGGCGTACTCCGAGAAGAGCTCGAGATGGCCCTGCAGCTCTCCGGTCGCGAGCTGGGCTGAGGGGTGATCGATGCGCAGCAGCAGCGTCACCGGCGCCATCACCCGCTCGGGCAGACGCGCGGTCGCAACGCCTTCGCCCACCTGCTCCGAGCGCTCGGCAGCGGCCGCCAGGGGGGCGCCGATGCCGGGGCGGCGGTAGCGGTTGCGCAAGCCCCGCACCCGGAAGTCGGCCACCGGGATGAAGCGCTCCAGCTGGCGAGCTCCCCAGACGAAGCCCTCCGGATCCACCTCGATCTCGATCGCACCGAAGGCGAGTGGCCGGCGGCCGGCCCGCAGGATCACCTCTTCCCCGTCTCGCGAGAGCAGCCCCTCGGTCAGGCCGCGGTTGTAGAGATTGGCGCAGAGACGCAGACGGGGATCGAAGGGCTCGGGGCGCTCGGTCGGGTCTTCGGGGAAGAGGAACGCGTAGGCGTAGATCGCCGAGGCCAGGAACCCGGAGCGATCCCCGCTCTGCTTGGCCTGGAGGAAGGAGAGCTCGGCGAGGGCCGGCAGGATGTCCGCAACGCGGTACTCCACCCAGGCCGCGTGCAGGGCGGCTAGCCCCTCCTCGGGATCGCGGGCATGGCGCCGACGCAGGTTGAGGCGCTCGAGGACCTGCAGGGAGAACGGACTCGGCTCTCCCACCGAGAGCACGTTGGCGGTGAGCGTCCGGTGCACCGTGCGGGTGTCCACGCGATCCACGCCCACGGGCGTGGTGCAGCCGGAAGCCACGACGAGCGCCAACGCGGCGCCGAGTACAGTCGCTCGCTGACGCTCGACCACTGGCACGCATCCCCCCAGCCGGAGCCATCGATTGTAGCTGCTGCCCGTGACGCGACGAGGCAGCCGGGGCAGCACGACCGAACAGGTGCTGCGACGGACGCCCTGCCATCTGGCGATTCCCGCATCCTGGGAGGGCTGAGACGGGAGGTCGGTGGGCCCGCGATTACACGGGAGGCGCCAGGGTCGGGTTGCGCCCCAGGCGGATGTCCTCGAGACGGGTCTCGGCCGAGCGCCGCCAGGCGTCCTCCGAGAGCACATAGAAGCGTCCCTCGCGGATCGCCTGCAGGGTGCGTTCCGCGATCTCGTCCGGCGGCGTTCCATCCCTCACCGTCTCGGCGATGGCGGTGCGGACGAGCTCCGCCTCGGGTGACTTCGCATCCTCCGGGGGCTTGAGATGCTGCGGCCGATTGCGATCGGCTCGATCGATGCGGGTCGCGACGCCTTCCGGGCACAGGGCCGAGACGCCCACCTTCGAGCCCCGCGCGGCGAGCTCATGATGCAGGGATTCCGTGAGGGCCAGGACCGCGTGCTTGCTGAGCACGTACGCCCCCGTGAAGGGAAGGCTGGTGACGGCGGCCATGGAAGCCGTGTTCACCAGGTGCCCCCCCTCGCCGTGGGCCAGCAGCAGCGGAACGAAGCTGCGGATGCCATGGATCACGCCCCAGAGGTTCACTGACAGCACCCATTCGTAGTCCTCGAGCGGAACCTCCCAGCTGGGGCCTCCCGCGCCGAAGACCCCGGCGTTGTTGCAGACCACGTGCACGGCCCCGAAGGCATCCACGGTCGTTTCTGCCAGCCGCGCGACGTCGTCAGCCCGGGTGACGTCGGTGGAGACGGCCCGACATTCGATGCCGCGGCCCTCGAGCTCACGGGCCGCGCCCTCCAGGGCCGCCATCTCCACGTCGGCGAGCACGACCTTCATCCCCTCCTGCCCGAGGCGGCTCGCCAAGGCGAAGCCGATCCCGCTGGCGGCACCCGTCACCACCGCAACGCGCCCGGCGAACTCCTGCACTCGTCGTTCCTTTCGTTCTATGCGTTGGAACGTGCGAACCAGGAGGCCGCGCCGCGGGTCCAGTCCGGGCCATTCCCCCAGTTGGCGCGCGTTCGCTTCTGCTTGTGCTCGGGGTCGTGCCGCTCGCAGGCCTCGCGGTACTCGGCGAACGCCTTGCGGGCACCGGGCCCGGACCAGTAGTCCTCCTCGTA
>JBDLIK010000514.1:0-3334 GCA_039714895.1 Myxococcota bacterium
AAGCTGCGGACGCGCGCGCGCCGACCCGAGACCTCGATCGAGGAGCTGCTGCCGCGCTTCCTAGGCTCGAGTTTCGCCATTTTTCTCGACTCTGCGAGCAACGCAGACGGTAGCTGAGCTCAGTGCCCTGATTCCCGGGGCAGAGCGGGGGCTGGCGTAGCGCGCGCGGATGTGCCATACGATGGCCCATGGAGCGAACGCACGCCGACGAGCCGGTTCTCCTGCGGTACCGGACTCGCGAGATCCGGTCCTCCGATCTCGAGACGATCCACGCCGTCATCGGGACCCACGGGAGCGGAGGGCGCGCAGAGATCGCCCAGCGGCTCTGCGAGCTGTGGCAGTGGCGCCATCCCCGGGGCGACTGGAAGATCGGCGCCTGCTGGGACCTGCTGCGGCACCTGGACCGCCAAGGGCTCGTCGCTCTTCCTGCACCCCGCACCTCCGGCCGACCGAAGGGTGGGCGTCGTCGGCATCCGCTTTCCGAGCACCCCCTCCCCGTCTATCCGCTGCCGATGGAGGAGGGCGACCTCGATACGCTCATCCTCCGCACCATTACGCGGGAAGAGTGGTTGGGCTGGGAGATCCTGATCGACCGCTTTCACTATCTCCGACACCGCCCGATCGTCGGGGAGCATCTACGCTACGCCGCGTATCTCGAGGGACAGATCGTGGCCTGCCTCGCCTGGGCCTCCGCGGCGCTGCGCTGTCCGGCGCGCGACCGCTTCATCGGCTGGGATGACGCCACCCGCAAGCGGCGACTGCCCGGCGTGGTCAACAACACGCGCTTCCTCATCTTGCCGTGGATTCGGGTTCCCCACCTCGCCTCCAAGATCCTCGCGACGAACCTGCGCCGACTCCATGCCGACTGGCAGCAGACCTGGGGCCACGGACTCGTCCTCGCCGAGACCTTCGTCGACGCCGCCCGCTTCCAGGGAACCTGCTACCGGGCGGCGAACTGGATCGAGGTGGGGATCACCCAGGGGCGCGGCAAGCAAGGCAACCGATATCGCCACCACGGCCGTCCCAAGACGGTCTGGCTCTATCCCCTCCATCGTCACTGGCGACAGCGCCTGGCGGCGCCGGCGCCGTCCCCCACCCCCCAGACCCTGTGAGACCCGATCCATCGGAGATCTCCGAACTCACCCCCTGGGAGGTGATCCATGATCGAGCACGCGATTCCAGCGACGCTTCTCGCCTTGCTCACCCCGTTCGCCGGCGTCTTCTCGCGCCCGGGCTTCGAGAACTTCCAGGCCCTCGTGGTCGGCTGGATCCTCTGTCCCGGGCGCCATACGATCAGTCGGGTCATCCAGGCGTCGGCCGGGATGAGGCGGCGGCGCAAGCACCATACGGCCTTCTACCGATTCTTCTCTCGCGCAGGCTGGTCCGTCGACTCCCTCGGGCAGATCCTCCTCGACCTGCTGTTGCCCTTTGCCGGTCCCGAAGTGGTCGTGCTCGTGGACGACACCCTGTGTCACCGAAGTGGGCCCCACCTGTTCGGGGCCGCCATGCATCACGACGCACTCCGCTCGACCTACATGCGGGGAGGCTCCGGGGGTCGAACCGTCTCCTTTGCCTTCGGCCACAACTGGGTCGTTCTAGCCATCGCGGTGACGCCCCCTTGGAACGTGGGGCGACGCCTCGCCATTCCGGTCTTGTTCCGGCTCTATCGGTCGAAGAAGCGAACCCCGAGCGCGAAGTATCGCAAGCGAACCGAGTTGGCTGCCGAGCTGCTCCGCCTCGTCATCGACGTGCTCCCCGAAGGCCGCCCCATCCACGTGGTGGGCGATGCCGAGTACGCCTGCCAGACCGTCGTCCGCTCTCTGCCTCCCCATGTCCACTTCACGGGCCCCATGACGATGGATGCCGCTCTCTACGCAAAGCCCAAGCCCTACCGCGGAATGGGTCGCCCCCCGAAGAAAGGCGAGCGGCTGGCTTCGCCCGAGAAGCTCGCTCGAAGCCGCGGCGTGCCGTGGCGAACCCTCACGGCCTGCCTCTACGGCCGGAAGGTCTCCATTCAGGTCAAGACGGGTGACGGTTTGTGGTACACCGTTGCGGGGACTCGTCTCGTCCGCATGGTGCTCACCCGCGATCCCACGGGTCGACTTCGAGACCGGGCCTACTTCTCCACCGACACCGATCGCTCCGCCCCGGACATCCTGCGTGTGTTCTCGTTTCGCTGGGAGATCGAGGTTGCCTTCCGGAACACCAAGCAGACTTTGGGCCTCCAGGATGCGCAGAACGGCTGGTGGCGGAGAGCCGCGCACGCGCCGAAGGCACGACAACGCGCGGGACCGAACCCCAAGGGCCAGCGCGGCATGCGCGCCATCGAGCACACCCTGCCCATCGGCTTCCTCGCCTACGCGCTGGTCCTTCTCTGGTACTTCCAGCACGGAAAACCCACCCAGGACGTGGCGCGGGCCCGCCGCGAAGCCCCATGGTACGCGCACAAGGCCGAGCCTTCCTTCGCTGACATGCTCGTCGCCATCCGGCGCGCAATCTGGAAGCAGCGACTTACTCCGCACCCGTCTCGCAGACGCCTACCCCAGAAAAGCGAACTCCTCCTGCCCGGCTGGGTACTTGCGGCATAGTAGGGGGCGAAACTCGAGGTTAGCGAGGCTCCGCCTCAGACCCACGAGTCATGGAGTCCGAGGGTGTGAGCTCCGGCGAGGGCTGCGACATCTCCGCGGCGTGGCCACGGTTCATTAGACCCCGGAGGGTCGGTGGTCGAAGATGACCGTCGAGAACTCGACCGGAGCCCACAGCCATGAGTGTATCCCGAAGCGTTGCCGAGATCCTCGGCGAGCAGACGAGCCTGGAGGTCGAGTGCATCGATCGGATGTACCTCAACCTCTACGTGCCGATCCTGCAGCGAGAGGCGGGGGTGGCCCACTTCTGGCGCCAGCATCGCGGCAAGCCGGTGCCCTCATCCGCGCTGATGGGTCCCATGTCGGACGCCTTCGTCCGATCGATCCAGCGCTTCGCCCGCGACGAGGGGATCGATCTGATCGCCTTCAAGAAGGGCCAGCGCAAGGAGAAGCTGGCCCAGGAGTACCTCGGCCGGTTTGCGGGCGACGAGGGGGTCCTGTTCATCGGCAAGGCCCAGGAGAAGACGCGCGTCGTGCGCACCGGGCGGCGCCGCAATCCCCAGACCGGCAACCCCTATCCGTGGCTGGTCATGTCCACGGCGATGGTCAACCAGTACTACATCTACGCCGTCGACCGGGACTTCGGGCCCTTCTTCCTCAAGTTCTCGTCGTACTTTCCCTACAACGCCAAGCTGCTGATCAACGGCCACGAGTACGCCAAGCGCCAGCTCGATCGCCAGGGCATCGCC
>JBDLIK010000515.1:0-3324 GCA_039714895.1 Myxococcota bacterium
GGGCCCCGAGGAGCGGGACGGCAACGTCTGGCTGCGATGGCGGGCCACCTACCGCGTCGCGGACGCCCCGCCGATGGTGATGGAGGGCGAAGAGACGGCCGTCTTCCGCGGGGATCGCATCGAGCGCCTGGAGGACCGCTTTGCTCCCGACGCAGCCAAGACCGTGCTCGGCTGGATGGAGCAGCACGGCAGCCAGCTCGCAGGCTGGTTCCTCTGGTCCACGTAGATGGGTGAGGACCAGGCGCGCTCCTGCACGGGCCCGAGGCAGTCGTCGTCCCGGGGCGTGCGATCGTCACCGTAACAGGGGGACACGCGCGTGGCGTTGCCCTCCGCGTCGAACTCCGTGCGCAGGTTCGCGGCGTTGATGGCCTGGGTGGGCGCCTGGAGGGCCCGCACGTAGTAGGCGGCGTCCCGACCCGAGGCGACGAACTCCGGATCCTCGAAGCGCACCACGCATCCCTCCGGACTCGGCGGACACTCGAAGCGGAGCCAGGGGTCCTCGATGAGCGGGGCGATGGGCTCGTCGTCGCGGATCTGCGGGCGCACCCGCACCACTTCGATGGCCGTGATGGGGTGTCTCTGGTCTGCGGGGTGGTAGCACTCACCGAAACAGAGCCGCTCGAGCCTCTCGGGAGAGAGGCCGGCCAGGCTCTCCGGGGGACAGCCGGGCTGCTGGAGGAACGATCCCAGCGCGCGGACCTCGAAGCTCGGCGAGGCCCCCAGCTCGAGCTCCGCCCCCATGGGCTCGCGTCCTGCGGGACCGTTCGTAAGCTCGAACCAGAGCAGGATGCGCGGACCGCTGGTGCCGTCGACCCGCCGCCTGGCCAGGGCGTCCCAGATGGCCGCCCGGTCGCGGCTCTCGGCGTGCACCGCCACGAGGCCCGCGGGGTAGAGAAAGCTCGCCGTACGTTCGGTATCGAGTAGCGCCGAGAACGTGCGTGGCTCGTGAACGACGGGTTGGGGCTCGTCGGGCTCGCCCGACCCCCGGCTGAAGCGGCGCAGCAACGACCCGGTGGGCCCGGGCTCGAGCCCTCGAACATCCGTGAAGCCGCGGCGCCGGATCTGCTTGTAGCTGGCGCCGGCCCGAGCGTGGTGATCGTCGCTCGAAGCCAGGAAGCCGAAGCGGAAGCGCCGGGGCTCCTCTCCCGTCTCGCCGCGCGAGAGGGCGAGGCCGTACTGGGCGCTCTCCCCCGCCCGGGGAGAGAGCGCCGGCTTGAAGCAGTCGCGGCACTGGTCGCAGTCGAGCCATGCCTCGGGGGGCGCTTCCGGGAACACCTGCTCCGGAGCCACACCGCCCTCCCAGGCCAGGCGGCGCGCCTGCTCCACCCGCGTCTGGCACTCGGCGGCGGGAAGGTCCCCGCAGCGCGAGCGCATGATCTCGCCGGCCTGCCAGCAGCAGGGAAGGAAGTCGGCGCTGGGTGCCGGGCAGGAATCTTCCTCGGCCGGGCGGTCGAGCCAGGACCGGTACTCCTCACCGCCGCCGTGTCCCGAGTAGACCTCGAGCAGGCGCTGGCGAGCCGGATCGTGCTGGCCCGGCGCCAGCTGGTTGTCGAGACGCGAGCCCGGCGGTGCATGAATCCCCCAGACGAGGCCGTGAGGAATCACCAGGGCGTCGAGTCCCCATTGGTCGAGCTTCGCGAAGAGCTCGGCCGGGGTGGGCGCGTTCTCGCGGCACCCCCCCGGAAGCTCCGGAGCGGCGACTCCGGTGGGACAGTTGGGGAGCTCCGCCAGACGGGCCACCCACCACACGAAATCATCGTAGGGATCCGGAAGCACCCGCTGGGCGGCTTCGAGCATGAAGGCCGGCGGGGCGCGGGCGAGATCGGCGTCGGAGAGCGAGGTGATGGGGCGGGTGGGCACCTGATCCCCATCGAGCCCGCGCAGCACCACGTTCTTGTGGCCGTAGTGTGTCTCCGGTGTGCGTCCCACCTGGGTCCACTCCCAGCCGAGGAAGGGGACGAGATCCGGGTTTCCCTCGTCGCCGCCGCGCGCGTCGCAGGCGCGGAGGCTCCGCTGGGTGGCCTCCCAACGCTCGGGGGTGAGACCCTCGGCGTGGTCGTTGATGGAGAAGAAGTCGAGCGCCGAGCAGTAGCGCGCGAAGTCGCAGGCGTCCGCGGGAGGATGGACGCCCTCTCCGGAGAAGATCGGCAGCGCGTAGAGGAAGGCATCGATGGAGTAGGTGGTATGCACATGGAGATCGCCGAAGAGGATCTGGCTCGTGGGAAGCGGCTCGCCCTCCAGCACCAGGGCCAGGGTGGCCTCCCGCTGAGCCCGCTCCCGACCCTCGGTCACCCGAGCCGGGCGCGCCCGACCCTCGATGCGGCCGACGGATTGGTCCTCGCCCGGGCATCCGCCCAGCAGGAAGCGGCCGAGGGAAGCTCCGCTCGCCCAGGCTCTTCGCGCGGGACCAGAGCGCACTAGGGCCTCGGCGGCATCCACGTGGTGCCGAGCTGCCAGCCGCCGCCGAGGGCGCGGTAGAGCGCCACCAGCGCCAGGAACTCGTCCGTGCGCACGCGGGCCAGGCCGATCTGCGCCGGGAAGAGCTGCTGCTGGGCCTCGAGAACCTCGTAGTAGCTGGCGAGACCGCGCTCGTAGCGGATGAGGGAGAGGCGCACCGACTCCACGAGCGCATCCACCTCGCGCCTCCGTTCGACGCGGGCCTCGGCGAGGTTCTGGCGCAGGTCGAGGACCGTCGCGACGTCCGCGAAGGCACCGAGCACCGTGAGCTGGTAGTCGGCGACGGTCTCCTCCCAGAAGGCGATCTGGGCGCGTCGCTCGGCGAGGAGCCGGCCCCCCTGGAAGAGCGGGGCCGTGAGCGACGCGCCGTAGCTCCAGATCCGGCTCCTGGGATCGGCTACCTGGCTGAGCTCCGTGCTGGCTCCTCCCCAGAAGGCGGTGAGACCGATGCGGGGGAGGAAGCTCGCGACTGCGACACCGACCAGGGCGTTCGCCTCGACCACGCGCTGCTCGGCCGCGCGCACGTCGGGGCGGCGCTCGAGGAGCGCCGAGGGGAGGCCCGCCGGCGTCTGGGGAGGCATGGTCTGCTCCACCAGGGAGCTGCCTCGCGGGATCCCGGCCGGCGGCCGGCCCAGCAGCACCGAGAGCTCGTTCTCCTTGGCGGTGATCCGCGTCTCGATCTCGGGGATGCTGGCGGTCACCTGGGCCAGCGCCGCATCGGCGCGGGTCACCTGGAGCCTCGACCCCGCGCCCCCCTCGTACCGGCGCGTGAAGTAGTCGAGGGTCTCCTCGAAGGACTCCACGTTCTGGTGGGCGACCTGGAGCTCGAGATCGAGGCCCAGCAGGTCGAAGTAGGAACCCGCGACG
>JBDLIK010000516.1:0-3319 GCA_039714895.1 Myxococcota bacterium
GAATCGCCGCGCGAACCGCGCTCAGCAACCTAGATCGTGTCCCCTGCGCTCGGCTACGAAAGTCAACAGCGCATCGGCCCGGTCCCGGCCGTGCCACGCACTGTCGAGCCGGACCTACGAGAAGAGGCGAACCGGTGTGTAAAGAGACACCCAAATTTACGCAGTTGGGAGACATCCAGTTTTACGCACTCGGGTCAGGCAGATTTCGCGGGCACCTCCTTTCGCGGAGGAGCGGAAGCAGCCACTGATTCGGGCCGCAGGAGCTCGCTGATCTCCCGCAGCCGGTAGCTCTGGCCATCGATGTGGACGATGTGCACGTGGTGCAGCAGGCGGTCGAGGATGGCGGTGGTCAGCACCTCATCGCCAGCGAAGATCTCGGGCCAGTCACGCACGTGCTTGTTGGAGGTCAGCACGATCGAGCCCTTCTCGTAGCGGGCCGAGATGAGACGGAAGAACAGGTTCGCCTCGTGGCGGTCCAGGGGCGTGAAGCCGACCTCGTCGATGATCAGGAGCGCGCTGTTGAGGTAGCGCTTGGCCTTGAGCCGACGGGGCGGGATCGCCGCGTCGCCTTTCAGGACATGCATGAGGTCATCGAGCACGAAGTGGGTGGCGCTGAAGCCGTTCTTGATCGCCTTCACACCGAGCGCGATGGCCAGATGGCTCTTCCCCACACCGGGCGGTCCCATGAAGAGGACATTCTCCCGCTCCCGGAGGTAGGCACAGGTCGAGAGGGCCTCGAGCTTGCCCCGGTCCACACGCGGCTGGAAGCTGAAGTCGAAGCCCTCGAGCGTCTTGCCCGTGGGCAGACCCGAGAGCCTGAGCGACGTGGCGATCCGGCGCTCGTTCTTCACCTCGATCTCGCGCTCGAGCACCCGGTCCAGGAAGCGCACGGGCGGCAGATCCTCGCGGGCCGCCTCCTCGACGAGCTCACGCAGCTGCTCGGCCACGTGGGTCAGCTTGAGCACCGTGCACTTCTCAGCCACCGCATCCAGGTCCACCTTCGCCCGCGGGCTCATCGGGCCGCCTCCACGATGGCCGCGTAGGCCGATAGCGGCCGGGCCACCGTCTCGGGCTCGGGCAGGTCGCAGAGCGCCCGCCGCGAGGGACTCGAGAGGCCGGCCACCTGCAGCCGGGCGCGGGCCCCGAGCGGGGTCGGTGCGAGCACGCGGTCCGTGGACGGGCCCTCATAGTGGGCCGGCTCGATCACCAGGTGCTCTCTCGTGTGGCGCCGGTGCCGGGCGATCTCCCTGCCGTCTCCGCGGATCGCCACGCTCGCGGCCGTCCCCCACACCTCGACCTGCCGGCCGATCCAGGCAAATGGCACGCTGTAGCGCCGGCCCTCAAAGGAGATCAGGCAATCCCGGGACACGCGGCGCGAGACCACGACGTCAAACGGCTCGCCCAGGCCCGGCAGCGGCTGCAGCAAGAGCCGCTCGGCCTCGTGCGCTTCCCGCACGCTCGTGCCCGTCACCGGACAGCGTAGCCGGTCCAGCAGCAGCTCGGCCCGAATGTCCAGCGCCCGCTGCAGCGTCTCCAGCGAGTCCCAGCCCCGGCCGAGTAGATCCGCGAAGTGCTGCCGGAAGATCCGCACCCCGCGCTCGACCTTCCCCTTGTCCGAGCCCTGGGCGGGACGGCACGGATCCACCTCGAAGCCGCACTGCCGCGCGAAGGCTTCGTACGTCCCGTTCAGCACGGCCGTGGGGCCCGCCCCGCGCGCCACGCCCGTCTTCAGATTGTCGATCCGCACCCACAACGGCACGCCCCCGTAGCGCTCGAACAGCCCCAGGTGGCCCGCCTGCCAGTCGAGCTGGCCCGCCCGCCGGCTCACCCGGCAGAACCGCGCCCGGCTGTGCGAGAGCACGCCCGTCAGCATCTGCAGCCGTACCGCACGACCCTCGAGCCGGCTCCGTACCTCGAACCAGTCGTGCTGGGCCTGCACGCCCGGCGGGGTCTCCACGCGCCGCAGCGCCCGTAGCTTAGGCGCCCCGTAACGCCGCCTCAGGTGCCGCACCACCGCCTGGTAGCTGCCCTCGTACCCGTAGTCCCGCACCAGCAACTCGTAAATCAGCCGCGCTTGCACCGGGCGACCCTCGCCCGTCAGCCGGGCACACTCCACTCGCTCCAACAGCCCGTGCACGACATCCTCGAATCCATCGACCGCCGTTGGCTGATTCGACCGGCCGTCCACCACCTCGCCGGCCGCTCGCTTCTTCAGCCGGTAGCGCACCGCGCCCTCGGTCACCCCGAGCTGTCCGGCCACCTGCCGGATCGAGGTTCCGCGTCGGGTCATCCCTTCGGCCACCATGACCTGCTCCTTTCCCAGCTTCGACACCACTGCCTCCGCGTCCAGGGTGGACCACGGAGGTGCGCCGCGTACCGCGACGCGTCAATCTCCGGTGCGTAAAACTGGGTGTCTCCTGAGCAGTAGTCTGGGGTGATCTCCTACACCGGTGTGGTGGATCCTCGACAGACCCAATCCGGCTTCGGGATGACACAGACGGATTCACGTAGAGGGCTATCCGCCAATCGGTTGAACCCGGACAGCTTAAGGGATGTGGTGCGGTCGATCCCGAGCGGACCGGCACGGAACATCCATGTAGACGTTCTGAGAACCGCGCTCGGGAAGGAGCCGCCCGGCGCCTGCGCGTTCGGCTGTATCCCCCCGAGTGTAGCCCGTTCACCTGGATAGTAGATGGCTTTTCGCCAGGGAGTAGTCATGCAACCCCTGCCGCGGGCGTTAGCTCCGTGAGAAGAGAACTCCGCGACCTCTTCTGGATTGGCGTCCTCTTCGCGGCGGTCATGGTCCCCGGCCTCTGGCGATCGGGTCGTCTGAACGACGCCTTGCAGTGGATCGGAGGGTTTGCCGGCTGAGATTCGGAGCCCTGCGGTAGGACCGCGCCCTCCTCATCACCGGATCCACTGACCACAATCATCCGCCGCTTCTCTCGTTGTTCCGACGATAGTGAAGTACGCGGACTTGCGGGCTCGAGTCCTGCTCCCTCACTATGTGACTACAATACCGCACACCGGCAAAGGGGAGAGCATGGCCAAAGCGAAAAACAAAAACATCGACAAGGTGATGCAGCTCATCGAGAAGGAGCTGAAGATTAACCCGAAAGCCACCGCCAAAGAACTGCAAGAAAAGGCGAAGGCGATCAGCGCGTCCGTCGGCAAGCTCAGCGTTCGCCAGTTCCACGCCAAATACCCGTTGCAGGTCAGGAGAAAGCTGGCGCCCACGGGCCACCCCAATGGCAACAAGTCTCTAGGAGCGCCTCGGACGACTCGGACAACGGTTCTTGCCAGCACGAAGCCTGCATGG
>JBDLIK010000517.1:0-3316 GCA_039714895.1 Myxococcota bacterium
GCGGGCGGCGCTTCGGCATCGCCGGAGCCCTGGAGATCCTGAGCGGCACGCTCCACGTGGCCCGCGCCCACTGCGGTGTCCCCGGCTGCGAACGCCTCGTAGAGGGCATTGTCGGCCAGGGTGTTGAGCAGCCGAGGGCGGCCAGCGGCGCGGCCGGCCAGGGCCTGGATGGCATCGTCGCCAAAGAGCGTCGGATCCGCTCCGACGGACTCGAGGCGCTCGCGCAGGTAGGTCACGGCCTCGTGCTCGGCGAGTCCTCCGATCCGCACCTTCAGGTCCACCCGCCCGGAGAGGGATGGATCCCGGGCCAGGGCGGCCTCGAGCTCAGGAAGCCCCACCAGCACGAGGGAGAGCAACCGCTGATCCTCGTACTCCAGGTTCAGCAGGCCTCGCACCTCGCGGAGCGTGCTGCTGCTGCAGAGCACGTGGGCCTCGTCGATCATCAGCACGGCGTGGCGGCCATCTTCGCGGATGATCGCGAGCTTCTCGTAGATCTGGCCGAGGAGTCCCGCCGGCTCCGGCGAGGGAGCGTCCACCTCGAGCTGCTGGGCGAAGCGGCTCAGCACCCATGCGGTATCGGCCACTCCCTGGAGGGGAACGAGCAATGAGATGTCGTAGACCTCCTCCTCGAGCCCTTCGAGCAGGCGCCGCACGAGCAGGGTCTTTCCCACCCCCGGCGCGCCCAACAGCACGGTCAGGGCCTTCTTCTGCGCCAGCGCCCGGCGCACCCGACGCTCGGCTTGCTGGTGTCCCTCGCTCTCGACGTAGGCGTGAGGCCGAGGGTCGCTGGCGAAGGGGTCTCGGCTCAAGCCGAAGTGCTGCAGATGCTCCACGTCGGTCTCCCTAGAAGAATGAGATCTTGCGGCGCCGCGGCCGCGTGGGCGGCCGGGTGCCGGTGTCGGGCTCGGGACCCTCGGAGGGTTCGGGGATCGGGACGGACTCGGGGGCTTCGACGGGCTCGGACGGCTGCACGGGCTCGGGTGGCGCGGAGGACTCCTCGGGCGTGGGCTCCTCCTGGAAGGAGCTCACCACGTCGTCGAAGGACTCGAAGGCCTCCCGCGGCGAGTCCTGGACCGGCGCTCCGCCCGGGGCCGCGAGAGCGTCGATGCGCGCGTCGACATCCAGGAAGCCGGGCTCGATGCCCGCCACGAAGCGGAAAGACTCGAGAGCCTCAGCGGGCCGCCCGAGCGACTCGAGGACGCTGCCGAGGTCGTAGCGGAGCGCGGGCTGCCGATCCTCTGGGACACCCTCGTCGAGGGCCTGAAGCAGGTGCGGTAGCGCCTCGGCGGCCTGACCCAGATCGAGGACGCACAGGGCCAGCATGTGCAGCGCGTCGTAGCGGCGCCCGTCGGAGCGCATGGCAGTGCGAAACTCTTCGAGGGCGTCGTCGAGCAGGCCCATCTCGCGATAGGCGATGCCGAGGTCGTAGTGGGACTCGACGTCACTGGCACCCAGCGTCTGCTGAACGCCCTGCTTGAAGTCCTGGAAGAGCGCGGTGAAGCCTTCCTCCTCGGTGGTGGCCGGGGGTCTGGCAGGTCCATCCAGCGCGTCGGACAGGGCGGCCGCGAGATCGAAGCCCGCTTCGGGCTCCGCCGCGGCGTCGGGCTCTGCCTCGGGCGCCGTCGGCTCCTCCACACCGGGAAGCGTCACCTCGGCCTGGGTGGCGGAGGCGGTCTCGGTGTCCGAGGGCGTCGCAGGAGCGAGCGCCCCGAGCTCTTCGACGGCCGCCTCGGCGTCGGGCGCCGCAGGCTCCGTCGCTTCGCGAGCCGCCTCTGCCGCCGGCGGCGCCTCGACGACTCCCTCGAAGGGATCGAGGGTCTCGTCGTCGAACGCGAAGGAGTCGTGGGCGAGCTCAACCGCCACGTCCGAAGCTGCGGCGGGCAGCGACTCGGCTGCCGACTGCGCGTCCGGCTCGACGTCCGGACCGGCGCTGATGCCCCTCGCATCCTCCGCGGGGGCCACAGCGAGTGCCGGGTCTACGCGCTCCTCGGCATCGCCCCGGGTCGCTGCGATCTCGCCCAGGCGCAGCATCGCCTGGGGGTGATTGGGCGCGAGCTCGAGGACGCGTCGGTAGATGGCCTCGGCCTCGTCGGGCATGCCCTGCTGCAGATAGAAGTCGCCTTCTTCGAGCTCGTCGACGATCTGCTGCGGTGTAGTGCTGGAGTTCTCGGGCGACGGCTCGAGTCCTTCGTCGATGGAGAACTCGATCTCGTCGTCGAGGTAGCCCCCGGCGTCGGGTGTCTCCGCCGGCTCCGGCGCGGCCAGCGCGGCCGCCGCCTCGGCGTCCAGGGCGGCGAGACGACCCCGCAGCATCTCGAAGTGGTCCGGGTCCGGGACCTCCCGCGCGAGCTGCGCGGCGCGCAGGAACGCCTTCGCGGCCTCTTCGGGCTGCCCCGCCGCGGTATGCACCTCCGCCAGCTTCTCCAGGGTCGCCAGGTGGTCCGGCTCCTGGGCGAGGATCGCGCGCAGGCTCGCCAGCGCGCGATCGAGCTTGCCATAGCGGAGATAGACACTGACCTCGGCCAGGAGCTGCTCCGGCTCGCCGTCCCGCGCCTCCGGTACCGCCTCCTCGCGCGGGGCCGCAGCGACGACGTCCTCGCTGGGCGCGGGCTCGGTGCCGAGCTCCCCGAGCCCGACCGGTGCCTCTCCGATGGGCGGAAGATCTCCGAACCCGGAAGCGTCCATCCCGCCGAGCTCGCCCGCGTCGAGCTCCAGCTCGGACTCCGCGCCGAAGTCCGGGGCAACCGAGGCCTCGACCCCGGCCCCCTCGGTCGATGAGGGCCCTTCCGCGCCCGGGCTCCCGAAGGGTTCGACGGGAACGAAGCGCTGCAGGATCGCGCGCGCCTTGTCCTCGTCGCCGCGCTTGCGGTGGGCTTCGGCGAGTCCGCGATAGACCTCGGGGAGCGCATCCTCGCGCCCGAGGGCCCGCACGACCTCGGCCAGGAGCTCGTATCCGAGGGGACAGTCCGGGTCGCCCTCGATCATCCGACGCGCCACCGGCTCCGCGGCCGCGGCGTTCCCCTCGCGAAGAAGCAGGCGCACGCTGTGCTCCTGAAGCTCGGGGTCGTCCGGCTCGAGATCCAGCGCCTTGGCGAGGGCCGCGGCGGCCCCTTCGCAGTCGCCCTGGCGCTCGAGCTCGGCGGCAACCTCGCGATACTCCACCAGCGCCTCACCGTCGAGGCCTTCGGCGCGGAGCAGCTCGGCCACCTTGAGACGACCGACGGTATTCGTGGGATCGAGGGTCGCCATCCTGCGCAGCAGATCGAGGGCCTCCCGACGACGACCGGCCTGGTGGTGCGTGTCGGCGGCCGTCTGC
>JBDLIK010000518.1:0-3311 GCA_039714895.1 Myxococcota bacterium
CTACCTGGCCATGGGCGATGTGGCCCTGGTCCGGCAGACGGCTCTCGAACGCAAGCAGATCCATCACCTGGCACCCCACCTGGCGGAGCCCCGCTGGCTGGTGGTGCCGGCCCGCAGTCGGGCCGGACTCCTGAAGCTGCGCGCAGGCATCACCGCCTACGAGAAGCTCGGTGCCGTGGAGGGCCCGGACCTCCACCAGAACTGGCGGCGGCGGGAGATGCGCGAGCGGGAGCCGGTCCTGGACACCGAGCGTTTCCGCTTCGCCTGCGTCTACCGGGAGTACCTGACCGACGATGCCCGCCTCGTCCTGGCCACGCTGCGGGCGGCGGCGGGTTCCGGTGCCACGGTGGTCAACCGCGCTCGAGTGGACGGCATCGTGCAGGAGGGCGGCCGCGCAGCCGGGGTCGAAGCGGTGTGCGGCGAAAGTGGCCGGCGGTTGCGGGTGCGCGCCCGCTGCGTGATCAACGCGGGCGGCCCCTGGGTGGACGCCGTGCGCCAGCTCGAGGAGCCCGGGGCACGGCCCCTGCTCCACCTCTCCAAGGGCATCCATGTGGTGCTCCCCGCGGCCCTCCTTCCCGCCCGGCACATGCTCTTCCTGGAGACCGACGACCGCCGTTCGATCTTCGTGATCCCCCGCCACGGCGTGGTGTACGTGGGCACCACCGACACCAGCTACGAGGCCGGTCACGATCTCTGGCCGGCCATCGACCGCTCGGACGTCGACTACCTCCTCGAGACCGTGAACCGCAACCTGGGCCTGCCTGCGTTGCGTGCCGGGGACGTGATCGCCGCCTGGGCCGGCCTGCGTCCGCTCATCGCCGAGCCCGGCAAGGCCCCCCACGAGATCTCGCGCCGAGACGAGGTGCTGGTGGGGCCGGCGGGCGTGGTCACCATCGCAGGCGGCAAGCTGACGGGATTCCGCCCGATGGCGCAGGAGACGCTGGAGAAGGCCGCGCAGGTGGCCGGGCTCGTTCTCGCGTCTTCCCCGGGCGAGTCCGCTGTGTTGCCCGGGGGCGATTTCGACGGCGACCTCTCGGCGCTCGCCGAGAGTCTCGTCGTCCAGCACGGCCTTCCCCCGCAGACCGCCACCCGCCTCGCCCTCTGCTACGGCACCGAAGCGCAGGAGCTGGTCGCCGGTGGCACCGAGCCCCTGGTACCCGGAAGCGACGTGCTGGCCTCGGAGGTCGACTGGGCGGTGGAGGTGGAGGGTGCCCTGCGCCTCGAGGATGTCCACTATCGACGCACCCGGGCGGCTCTCTACCACCCCGAGGCGCGGGAGGCCGGGCTCGTCCCGACCGCCGCACGCATGGCCCGGCGGCTCGGCTGGGGCGATGCGCGGCGGGAAGCCGAGCTTGCCTCGGTGCGCGCGCGCCTGGGTGCCGATCTTCGCTTCCGGAGTGAGGACGCTGCGGCGTGACCCCATGGTGCCGACCTCCCGGAACTCCGCTTGAGCTACGAGCCGCTGTTGCTGGTTCCGGGTCTCGCCTCGCTGCTGGTGGGCGGGGACGTGGTGGTGCGCGGGGCCTCGACCCTCGCCCGAACCCTCGGGATCTCACCCCTCGTGGTGGGACTCACGGTCGTCGCCTTCGGGACCAGCATGCCGGAGCTCGCCGTCAACCTGACGGCCACATGGGAAGGCAATAGCTCGCTGGCCTTCGGCAACATCGTGGGCTCGAACCTGGCCAACATCGGGCTCGTCGTCGGCATGACGGCGCTCCTTCGCCCGATTCCCCTCGACCGCACCATCGTGATCCGCGAGCTGCCAATGATGCTCCTCGCCACCTCGGCGGCCTGGGTGATGGGCAGCGACTTCGTGGCGGGCCGCCTCCCGGCCAGCTACGACCGGGCCGACGGCATCCTGCTGCTGCTCTTCTTCACGGTCTTCCTCTACTACACCGTGCGCGAGGTGCACCGACAGCGCGTCAACCACTTGCTGGCCGGAACGGAGAGCTACACCCACGAAGAGCGTGGGGGATCCGTGAATCGCAGTCTGATGCTGATCGGGGCCGGGCTTGCCGGTCTCGTGCTCGGCAGCGAATGGACCGTGAAAGGCGGCGTCGCCCTGGCCCGGGGGCTCGCGGTGCCCGAGGAGGTGATCGGTCTGTCGGTGGTGGCGATCGGGACGAGCCTTCCGGAGCTCGCGGCTGGCCTGGTGGCATCGGCCCGGGGCCACATGGACCTCGCCGTGGGCAACGTCGTCGGGTCGAACGTCTTCAACCTGCTCGTCGTTCTCGGCGCCTGCTCGCTCGTCCATCCGGTGCCGGTGCCGCCGGGCGGTGCCGGCGATCTGCTCGTCCTCGCCGTCTTCTCCGGACTGCTCATGGTGGTCGCCCTCAGCTACTCGCGTCGCATCCTGCGGATCGAGGGTGCCGGACTGCTCCTGCTCTATCTTGGCTACCTCACGACCCGCACCCTGCTTTCCTGACCTGAGAGGAACCGATGAGCGAGCTGGCGGACCGTCGCTGCGTGCCCTGCAAAGGGGGCGTCCCCCCGCTGTCCGGAGCAGCGCTCGACCCTCTCCGCGCGCAGCTTGCGGAGGGCTGGTCGGTGGTGGAGGAGCACCACCTCGAGCGCGACTACCGCTTTGCGGACTTCCGGTCGGCGCTCGCCTTCACCGCGCGGGTGGGGGAGATGGCCGAAGAGCAGCAGCATCATCCGGACCTGTGGCTCTCCTGGGGGCGACTTCGCGTCACGATCTGGACCCACAAGATCAACGGCCTCACCGAGAGCGACTTCGTCTTCGCCGCCAAGGCCGACCGGCTCTACGCGGACTCCTGAGGCACCACGCGCTCGGGCTGTCCGGACCAGGTCCAGGCATGGCTGGTCCGGCTGATGCCGAGCATCACGCCGCACAGCGCGCCCGGATGCACGAAGAGGTTGTCGGGATGCCGCTCGTCCCGAGGTCCGGTCCAGTCCCGAGGGGCATGCGCGATCAGCCGCTCACGGATCGGCGCCAGATCGTCGGCCTCGGCGTAGGCCATATAGAGCCGGGGGCCCTTGCGCCGAAAGTAGCGGCCCATGGTCCGGGTCTCGTCGAAGGGTGTGATGACCTCGATGCGATCGAGGGCTTCGCTCCGGAACAGCGCGAGCACCCCGGAGTAGCCGTAGAGATCCGAGTGGATGGGTGAGAACCGGGAGGAGTCCAGCCCGAAGACCTGCGCGATCCGCACCGCCGAGGCCGCGGCGTCCTCCACCAGACTGGTCACCTCGTAGAGGCCCCGCAGCAGACCGATGGCCTCCCGCTCCTCCTCCGGGCCCACGACGGCGGAGAGTCCCGGCAGCCCGAGGGCCGTCGAGCTCAGAACGAGCTG
>JBDLIK010000519.1:0-3301 GCA_039714895.1 Myxococcota bacterium
GGTGTCTCCGGTCTCCACGCGAGCGGAGCGGCGCACGGCCTGGCTGCTGTGAGGGCACGACCGATGGCTGCGGGCGGAGCCCGCAGGCCCCCGTATCCTAACGAGGATCCCGTTCGTCATAGGAGCAGGAAGCCGACACGAGGAGGCTACGGGCGTGACCGACATCGAGCTGCCGGATCGGCTCCGGGACGGGGCCCGCGCCGCCTGGTACCGCTACCTCGGCCTTGTGGAGCCGATCCGACCGGCGCTCCATCGCTATTGCCGGGGGCTCACCGGGGATCTCTGGGACGCGGAGGATCTGGTACAGGACACGCTGTTGCGGGGCTTCGGGGTGATGGGCTCGGTCCACCAGCCGATCCGCAACCCCCGCGCCTACCTGACCCGCACGGCCACGAATCTCTGGTTGGACACGGTCCGGCGGCGGCGCACCGAGGCGACAGCGCTCGAAGCCGGGATGCGCGGACGACCGGAGGGTGCGCCTCCGCGGGCCGACCCGCTGGAGGTTCGCGACGCGGGCGCTGCGCTCCTCGAGCGCCTCTCCCCGCAGGAGCGCTGCGCGCTGCTGCTGAAGGACGTCTTCGACATGCCCCTCGACGAGATCGCACAGGTGCTCGGCACCACAGTCGGCGCCGTCAAGGCCGCGCTCCACCGCGGACGCGGACGCCTCCGAGAGCCGGAGAAGGCGGAGGAGATGCGGCGGCCGCAGCCCTCGCCCGCTCTGGTGGAACGCTTCGTGGAGTGTATGAGGTCCTCCGACCTGCCGGGCCTCCTGGCTCTGATGCTCGACAGCGGATCCATCGAGGTGCCCGGCAGCCTGCTCGAGCTGGGTCGAGCCGAGTTCGAGCGCGAGGGAAGCTGGCTCTGGCAGTCGTGCCACGTGCACCCGGAGCTTCCGAAGAAGCTCCGCCCGAAGAAGTGGGAGGCCGAGGCCGCCGTCTTCCGGGGGGAGCCGGTCATGCTGAGCTTCTCCCGCGATGAGGGCGGCGAGCGCCGGCTCCAGTCGATCACGCGGTTCGAAGAGCACGAAGAGCGAATCGCCCGGGTTCGTGCCTACTACTTCTGTCCGGAGACCCTGCAGGTGGTGGCGGAGGAGCTGGGTGTGCCGCTGGGGCCCACCCTCTACCGCCTTCCGCTGTGGATGGCAGAGAACCGAAGGGAGACCCAGCCCGGGGACGACCCGAGCCAGAGCCCCGGCTGAGGCGTTCCGAGGGGCTCCAGCTCAATCGCAGGCTTCGTGGGTCTCCATGGCTTCGCTCTCCACCTGCACGGTGACGTGCTCGATGCCGAACTCGTCGTGGAGCAGCTCGCGGATCTCGTCGAGGACGGACGCCGGATCCTGACCGTCGGCCCTGACGGCATGGCAGGACAACGAGACCACACCACTGGTGATGGTCCAGACGTGGAGATCGTGGATGGCGGCGACGCACGTGAGTCCGCAGAGATGGCTCCGGATCCGGTCGACGTCGAGATGTCCCGGCGCACTCTCCATCAGCACCGAGACCGCCTCGCGCAGCAGGGCGAAGGCGGAGTGCACGACGAGGGCCGCGATGGCAATGGAGGCAACGGGGTCGACCCAGTTCCAGCCGAAGATCCAGATGGCGGCGCCGGCCGCCATGGCGCCAACGCTCCCCAGCGCATCCGTCAGCACGTGGAGCCAGGCGCCACGCACGTTCAGGTTGTGCGCGCGGTCCTCCCGCAGGATCCAGAGCCCGGCGAGGTTCACGAGCAGGCCACCCGTGGCGATGGCGAGGACGGGCGCTCCCTGGACCGGCTGGGGATTTTCCAGGCGCCCCCAGGCCTCGAAGGCGATGCCGATGGCGATGGCGATGAGGGTGGCGCCATGGATGAGGGCGGCGAGGATCTCCGTGCGGTAGTAGCCCCAGGTGAAGCTCGGTCCCGACGGCCGCCGAGCGAACCACAGGGCGAACAGGCCGAGACCGAGCGCTCCCACGTCCGCCAGCATGTGTCCGGCATCCGCCAGCAGCGCGAGCGAGCCCGTCCAGAGTCCTCCCACGAGCTCGGCCACCATGTAGAGGGCCGCCAGGCCGAGCACGGTGGCCAGCCGGCGTTCGCTTCCCCGGGTCCCGCCCGGTCCGGCCTGGACCCCGGCGCCGCCATGAACGTGGGATTGGGTGTGCGCCACCTGCGCCTCCTCCAGCTGCTCCCTACTCCCCTATAATCCGAGTAATTGCTCGGATTCTCTACTCGGGTTCGGAGGCTCGGATGGCAGCTCGCGGCGATCCCCTAACCCCCCGGAAACGCCCGGTCCAGCACCGTTCCCGAGCCACCGTGGACGCCATTCTCGAGGCGGCAGCTCAGGTTTTCGCCGAGCGTGGCTTCGCGGCGGGCACCACCAACCGCATTGCCCAGCGCGCCGGGGTCTCGGTCGGTTCGCTCTACGAGTACTTTCCGAACAAGGAGTCCATCCTGGTCGCCCTCGTGGAGCGGACCACCGCCCACGGCATGGCGCAGATCCAGGCACGGCTCGGCGAGGATGCAGAACATCCCCGCGAGCTCGAGGCGCTGCTGGCCGGCTTCGTGCAGGCCCTGCTCGCCTTCCACCGCGCCGAGCCCGAGCTTCACCGGGTTCTCTTCGAGGAGGCTCCCCACCCTCCGGAGCTCCACGCCTGCGTGCTGCAGATGGAGGAGAGCCTCGCCCACACGCTGGAGGCGTTCCTGGCCCGCTGTCCGGACGTGCACGTGGAGGATCCCGACACCGCTGCCCACCTGGTGGTGCAGCTCGTGGAAGCGCTCAGCCACCGCTTTGCGCTCCACGGCATCCACGAGCTGGGCGATGCGGAGTTCACAGCAGAGGTGGTGCGGCTGCTGCATGCCTACCTCGTCCACCGCCCGGGTGAGGCGATGGCTCCCAGGAGGTAGACTCCCGGCCAATGCTGGAGATCTTCCACGAGACCACCTACCGCTACGCCCGACCGGTGGAGCGAAGCTCTCACCGGCTGCGGCTGCGGCCGCTGGTGGATGCCGAGCAGGACCTCGTGGACTGGAAGCTCGACCTCTCGGTCGATGGCGAGCGCTGGGAGTACGAGGACGTCTTCGGAAACCACGTCACCGCCCTCGAGGTGACCACTCCCTTCCAGGAGCTCGTGGTGCGCGGCCACTCGGTGGTCCGGGTTCACGTCGGGGAGCCGGAACCCCTGCGCACCGCGCCGGGACGGGACCAGCTGCCCCTGGCCTGGATGCCGTGGCAGCGGCAGATGATGCTTCCCTATCTGCTGCCCCCCGAGCTCCCCGAGAGCGAGCTGATGACGCTGCGGGACTTCGCGGTGGGATTCGCCCTCCG
>JBDLIK010000520.1:0-3299 GCA_039714895.1 Myxococcota bacterium
GGCGGACGCTCTGCGGTGCGGGGTCCCCGGCCGACCCTGAGGTCTGTGCGATTCTCCGGGAGCTTCGTCGCGTACACGTCGACCGCGTCCTGGCCGGGCTCGCCGCGGGGGTCCCCCCGGCGGCCGCTCGCTTGCGGCTCGAAGGCTGGCTGGGATTCTGCGAAGCGGCGATCGGCAGCTGGCTCGATGCGCCGGGTCTCACCGAGGCCGAGCTCGTGGGGATCCTGGCCGGGGCGCTCCCTGACGTGACATCGTCCGGGGCGTCCCTACCCCTCGACCGCCGCCGCGGCCGCAAGCCGCGGGTCCGGCTGGTGGCCGCGGCCCGACCCACCCGGCCCGTCTGAGCAGCGCCAGTTCCGGCTGGGGTGTCAGCAGGCCTCGAAGAGCGACGCGAAGCCCTGCCCACCGCCGACGCACATGGTGACGAGCCCGTAGCGCTTGCCCTCGCGGCGCAGCTCGCGCAGCAGGAGCCCGGTGAGGCGCGAGCCCGTCATGCCATAGGGATGGCCGATCGCGATGGAGCCACCGCAGGGATTGAGCTTCTCGTTGGGGATGTCGAGGACGCGCTGGCAGTGGAGCGTCTGGGAGGCGAACGCCTCGTTGAGCTCCACGATGTCGATGTCGTCCATGCTGACACCCTGGTGCTTGAGGAGCTTGGGGACCGCGAAGACGGGCCCGATCCCCATTTCCTCGGGTCCGCAGCCCGCCACGGCCGAGCCGCGATAGACCCCGAGCGGCTCCACACCGAGCTGCTTGGCCCGCTCGGAGGACATCAGAAGCGTTGCCGAGGCGCCGTCGGAGAGCTGTGAGGCGTTGCCCGCGGTCACCGTCCCATCCTCCTTGAAGGCGGGCTTGAGCTTGGCGAGGCCCTCCAGCGTGGTCTGCGGCCGGTTGCACTCGTCGCCATCGACGATCGCCTCCTCCTCGTAGGGCTCCTCGCCCTTCTTCATCACCTTGCGGGTCACCTTCATGGGCGCGATCTCTTCGGCGACCCAGCCCTTCTCCACCGCGTTCGCGTAGCGCTGCTGGCTCTGCAGGCCGTATCGGTCCTGGTCCTCCCGGGAGACGTCGTAGCGCTCGGCCACGATCTCGGCGGTGATGCCCATGGGGAAGTAGAGACCCGGGAAGCGCTCGCGCGCGGTCTTGTTGGCGAGGCGATGGGTGTTCTGGGTGCCATCGGTCATCATGGTGATGGTCTCGACCCCTGCCCCGACGGCCACGTCCGCCCCCTCGTGGAGGATCTGGTGGGCCGCCATCATCACCGCCTGGGAGCCCGAGGAGCAGAACCGGTTCACGGTGACGGCGGCCACGTCCTGCGGAAAGCCTGCCGCCAGGGCCGCGATGCGCGC
Source organism: Myxococcota bacterium (assembly GCA_039714895.1). Classification (GTDB taxonomy): domain Bacteria; phylum Myxococcota_A; class UBA9160; order UBA9160; family DASRUS01; genus JBDLIK01. Next base: position 1,350 of record JBDLIK010000520.1, read on the forward strand.
CATGTTCATCCCCTGACAGCCTTCGGGGAAGCCGCAGCCCACGATCACGTCTCGGATCTCCGCCGCGTCGAGATTCGGCACACGCTCCACGACGGAGCGGAGAGTGTGGGCGAGGTACTCCACCGGCTCGGTCATGTTGAACGAGCCCCGATGGGCCTTGGGGAGGCCGGAGCGGATGCTCTCGACGATGACGGCTTCGCGGGCCATGGGTTCCTCCGGTTGGATGGGCGGGGGGAGCATAACGCGTCCCGGCTCTCACGGGCTCCCGCACAGATCAGCTCTCTTCGGGACTCTCGAAGGTGACGATCCCGTAGTCTCCGACGCGCTCGTAGCCGAGGGCGCGGTAGGCGGCCTGGGCGGCCCGGTTCTCTTCTCCGGTGAACAGCACCGAACGCAGGGCGCCAGCCTGTCGAGCAGCGATCAGGCTTCCGGCGACCGCGCAGCGGGCGTAGCCCCGTCCGCGCAGCTCCGGGGGCGTGAAGACACCGCCGACCTGGACGCAGTCCGGCAGCACCGCGTTGAAGGCCGTGTAGGCAACCGGACGACCCGCCGCCTCGAGCAGCCAGTGGCGGCCTTCGGTCTGGGACGCCTCCACCCGAGCCCGGGAGGAAGCGCGCAGCTCCTGGCCGTCGCGCTCTTCCAGTGCCTCCATGCCGTAGGCCGCTGCCCACCCCGCCAGCAGGTCGAGCTCGGAGGCGTGGGGGAGCCGACAACGCACGCTTCCGTCGGCCAGGGCCGTCGGCACCCGCAGGGCCCCGAGGTCGATGGCGTAGAGCTCTTCTCGCGAGTCCAGCCGGGTCGGCCAGCATGCGAGGCCCAGGCTCCGGCGCGCCTCCACGAGCTGGCTCCACGATCCAAGGATCCCCTGGACGCTGCGACCCGAGACGGACACCGCGCAGGACACCACCTCCGCGAGTGCGCGCGGCGCCTCGACCACCAGCATGCCGCTCCAGTAGTGGGCCGCGGCCGAGACCACGCGGCCGTTCTCGAAAGCGGCCGCGTAGCTTCCCTGGTAGCGCTCGCCGCGGTCCTCGATGCCCGCCTGGCGCAGGTTGCCACGCAGGAACATCGTGGTCTCGACGTGCTGGGCGAGGAAGCTCTCGAGCGCCTGCTCGTCGCCGATCTTCAGCGCACGCACGGTCGTCATCTTCTCGCTCCCGGCTGAAGGAGTCGCCGGGTGCAGAAGCGTCCCGGGTCCGACGACCGTAGCCCAGGCTTGATATCGTGAGGTCCGAGGAGGGTCGGAGCTGGAGCCGACGGCCAGACGCGTGGTTGTGATCGAAGGCGAGGATGCCGCACCGGAGGCCATGCGCCCGAGCCTCGAGGTCGTGCAGCAGCTCGGGTTGCCCATCGAATGGCTTCACCCTCCCGTGGGCGAACGGGGCCTCGCCGAATGCGGCTCACCCTTCCCGCCGGAGGCGCGGCGGGCGATCGACCAGAGCGACGCCACGCTCTTCGGGTCCACCAGCGGTGCGAGCGCCCCCGCGCTCTTCCATCTGCGCTGGGGCCGGCGGACCTACGCCAACGTCCGGCCGGCACGCTGGGTCCCCGGCTACCGAAGCCCGCTGGCCGCGCCGGCCGGGGTGGACCTGGTGATCGTCCGCGAGAATCTCGAGGACCTCTACGTGGTCGCCGAAGGCGAGCTCGAGGCGCTGGCGAAGACGGGCATCCGAAGCCTGACCGAGCGTCGCCCGGTGCACGAGCTCGGGCCGGGGCGCTTCGCGCTCAAGGTCATCACCGAGGCGGGCTCCGAGCGGGTGGCGCGCTTCGCCTTCGAGCTCGCCCGGCGGCGTCGGGAGAAGGGCCGGCCGGGGCGGGTCACCTGCGGCACCAAGCACAACATGCTGCCCCAGAGCGACGGTCTGTTTCGCGAGCGGGTCCAGGCGGTGGCGGCGGACTTCCCCGACGTGGAGCTCAAGACGCTCATCGTGGACGACCTCGCCCACCGCC
>JBDLIK010000521.1:0-3298 GCA_039714895.1 Myxococcota bacterium
CATGCGCCGATTGCGGAGCGTCGCCCGATCGCCTTGGAGCGCGGCGTCGGCTTCGATGGAGCGCGCGAAGTCCACCCAGTCGTCTTCGGCGCGGAGCACCTCCTCCTGCGACCGGGCCTCGTCTGGCGCAACCTCCGCACTGCCGCAGGCGAGACACATCGCGACGCCCAGCACCGCGCGCAGTCGGCTGCCGTGCGACGCCGCGCGCAAGAAAGCGCCAGGATTCCCCATGGTCGAAACGCTAGCGCTCTTCGGACGCCGCGGGTGCGTTCGAGAGGTTGCGCGCGAGTTGCTCGCGGCTTGCTCTTCCGCTGCGCGTGGGTTGCGGATGAGATGAATTTTCCTGTGAAGAAACAACAAAGTAGTTGTTACGTCGAAACTGCCAGTTCATCATGCTGCGCGTCTCGAAAACCGATGGGCGGCGCGACCATCCTGTAGACGGTCGGTCCTCCCGTGGACCGCAGCAGGTGACGTGGTGCCCCCGCTGCCGCAGTGACTGCCGATGGCCACCTCCCCCGCCCCGACAACCTGGGACCCTCCGCCGAACCGACCGCGACCGGAGGGGAAGCTCCTCAGCGTGGGCGGGCAGACCCTCTTCGTCCGGGGGGTGACCTACGGGACCTTCCGGCCCGGGCCGGACAGGGCCGAGTACCCCGATCGCGTGGCCGTCGAGAAGGACTTCTCCTTGATGGCGACCCACGGCATCAACGCCGTGCGGACGTACACGGTGCCGCCACTCTGGCTCCTCGACGTGGCCGAGCAACACGGGTTGCTCGTGCTGGTGGGCCTGCCGATGGAGCGCTACGTCGGCTACCTGAACGATCGGCGGGCGCCCGACATCGCCGAGATCGTACGCTCCGGGGTCCGCTCCTGCGCCGAGCACCCCGCCGTCCTCGCCTACTCGCTCGCCAACGAGATCCCGGCCCCCATCGTGCGCTGGCACGGGCGGCGGCGCATGGAACGCTTCCTCGAGGGTCTCTACCACGCCGCCAAGGACGAGGACCCGAACGGCCTCGTCACCTACGTGACCTATCCCTCGACCGAGTACCTGGATCTCCCGTTCCTCGATCTCGTGAGCATGAACGTCTACCTGGAGGCGCGCGAGAAGCTCGAGGGCTACCTGGCCCGTGTCCAGAACCTGGCGGGCGAGCGCCCGCTGCTGCTCGCCGAGGTCGGACTCGACAGTCTGCGCAACGGCGAGGGCACCCAGGCGGATACCATCGACTGGCAGCTCCGCAGCGCCTTCGCCGAGGGCTGCGCGGGTGCCTTCGTCTACTCCTGGACCGACGAGTGGCACCGCGGTGGCGAGGACGTGCTGGACTGGGAGTTCGGCGTCACCCGGCGCGATCGCCGGCCGAAGCCGGCGCTGCGCGCTCTCACGCGCGCCTTCGCCGACGTGCCCCTGCCTTCCGAGCGCCGCAAGCCGCGGATCTCGGTGGTCGTGTGCAGCTACAACGGCAGCCGCACGATCCGCGAGTGTCTGGAGGGCGTTTCGCGGATCGACTACCCGAACTACGAGATCCTCGTGGTCGATGACGGCTCGACGGATTCCACGGCGCAGATCGCCGGCGAGTTCGACGTGCGTCTGATCCGCACCCCGCAGCGAGGCCTGTCGAACGCCCGCAACACCGGAATGCGAGCCGCCAGCGGCGAGATCGTCGCCTACCTGGACGACGATGCCTGGCCGGATCCCAACTGGCTCACCTATCTGGCGGAGACCTTCGAGCGCACCGGCTGCGCTGCCGCGGGCGGACCCAATGTCTCGCCCCCGGGCGACGGCTTCGTCGCATCCTGCGTGAACGACGCGCCGGGCAACCCCACCCACGTGCTGCTCTCCGATCGCGAGGCCGAGCACCTGCCCGGCTGCAACCTGGCCATCCGTGTGGACCGGCTGCGGGCCATCGGCGGCTTCGATTCCCGCTTCCGCTGCGCCGGTGACGATGTGGACGTGTGCTGGCGCCTCCGCGATCAGGGTGGCTCCCTGGCCTTCCACCCCGCGGCGCTGGTCTGGCACCACCGGAGGGGCTCGCTCCGGACCTTCTGGAAGCAGCAGAGGGGCTACGGGCGCTCCGAGGCGATGCTCGAGGCGAAGTGGCCCGAGAAGTACAACGGCGCGGGCCACCTCTCCTGGAACGGAAGGGTCTACGGGGGCGTGCCGCTGCTCGGTCGCACCCGGATCTATCACGGGGTCTGGGGCTCAGCACCCTTCCAGTCGATCTACGGCCCCGCCGAACGCTCGCCCTTCGTCTACGCGCTGACGCCCGAGTGGCACATCGCCGTGCTCGGCCTGGTGGCGCTGGCGCTCCTGGGCCTCTCGTGGACTCCTCTGCTCCTGGCCGCACCCGTGGCCGGTCTGATGGCCGCTACGTCGCTCCTGCGCGCGGCGTGTCTCGCAGCCCGCACGTCGGGGGTGCGCAAGGAGCGCTCGGGCGTCCGGCGGCTCGGGCGCTTCGCGCTGACCGCCTTCCTTCACCTCTTCCAGCCCGTCGCGCGCACCGTGGGACGCCTCGCCAATGGGCTCACCCCCTGGCGTCGTGGCCGAGGACGGAAGCTCGGCTCGCCGCGGCCGCGCCGGATCGCGCTCTGGACGGAAACCTGGGGGGAGTCCGCGGATCGACTGAGCGCCCTGGTGTCGCGGCTGCAGGGCGCCGGCTTCACCGTCCTGCACGGCGGGCCCTACGATCGCTTCGATCTCGAAATACGCTCCGGGGTCCTCGGCTGCGCGCGCCTGCTGATGGCGGTGGAGGAGCACGGGGGTGGCTGCCAGCTGGTGCGGCTGCGGGTCTGGCCTCGCGTCGCGCGGGGTGCACTGACCCTGACGGTGGCCCTGCTGGCGCTGGCCCTCGGTGCGTCGTGGGCACAGTCCTGGCCGGCGGCTGCCACGCTGGGCGTGGCGGCGGGGTTGGGGCTGCTCCGCATGGGCTTCGACTGCGCGTCCGCAGCCGGCGCCGCCCGGAACGCGATCGATGAGTACGCCGACGGCGAGAGCCTGAGACCGATCGTGAGTCCGGCACGGCAGCCCGAATGAACTCTGTCCGGAGCGACCTGGCGCTCTACCGGCGACTGCTCTCCCGTGCCCGGCCCTACGCGTTGCCCATCGTCGGGGTCTTCGTGCTGGGCCTGCTCGCCAGCCCCCTGGCTCTGCTGGCTCCCCTGCCGCTCAAGATCGTGGTGGACAGCGTGATCGGCTCGCAGCCGCTGCCGGAGTTCCTGCAGGCGATGCTGCCGGATGCGAGCTACGGATCCGGGCAGGCTTTGCTGGTGCTCGCCGTGTCGTTGGTGGTTGCCACGGCGCTGC